>DATLZR010000001.1 GCA_035573895.1 Blastocatellia bacterium
TTTTCTGCCGGCGGCTATGGGATTACGCCTCTTGCCGATGTACTTCCCGTTGTTCTCCGGCGGGAGCGCGGGACATCGGCCGATGCCGACGACCGGGTAATGGCCTATGCCCCGGTTGTGACTCCCGGAGGTCGGGAGCATCCCGTCACGCGCTTGAAACGGGAGGATGCGGCCAATCTTCAGGCCTGGCGGGCGTTGCCTCCGGTCACAATCCCCGAACCTTTCGGTGAGGTCAAACCGGGCGCGACCGTCTTGCTCGAAGGTCACCGTCGGGGAGGACGCGACCGCTCGGTGATGCTCGCCTTTCAACGGTATGGAAAGGGAGTGAGCTTCGCTTTCACACCCTCAGATTCCTGGCGCTGGCAGATGGAGATGGATGCAGCCGATCTCTCGCACGAAACGTTCTGGCGGCAGCTCGTGCGCTATCTCGTCAGTTTCGCCGCCGATCGGGTCGAAGTCTCGTCTGATTCCGATGCCTACGACGTGATGGATGACGCCCACCTGAAAATCGCTGTGACGGATGCGACGTTCAGCCGCGTGACGGATGCTCAGGTGGAGGTCATCGTGAGAACTCCGGCGGGCCGCGACGTGAAGGTGCCGGCTCAGGTGACGCTCCAGAGCGGCGGGCACTATGAAGCATCGGTTCCGTTGCCGGAGGCGGGCCCCTATCGCGTCGAGGTAGTTGCCCGACGCGGTAATGAAATCCTCGGTCGGGCACAAACGATTGTCACGGCCGGCGAGCTTCATCGCGAGTTTCGCCAGGCCGAGCAAAACGTCGCCCTCCTCCGGCGTCTGGCGACGGAAACCGGAGGCCGATACTATCGCTTCGATCAGGCCGAGAACCTGCCGGAAGAGATCACCTACCTCGAAGGTGAGAACTCCATTCGCGTGGCCAGGGAGATATGGGATATGCCCATCAACTTTTTGCTCCTTGTGGGATTGATCTCGGCCGAGTGGGTGTTGCGAAAGAGAAAGGGACTCATATGAGGATGCGGAGAATAGGACTCGGTCTATCGGTCGGCGTTGCGCTCATGAGCCTGGGAGCGGTGGTCCCGTCCGCCCACGCCCGCTCGCAAACAGACGGTGACGAGCGCCGCTGGGCCATCATCGTTCGTGGCGTCGGCGGGAGTCAGGAATATGAGCGGCAGTTCAGCGCCTGGTCGCGCGCGCTTTACACGATCTTGCGCGGGCGAATGGCCCTCAGACCAGACGAGATCTACTACCTCACGGCGGAGACGCCTCCACCATCGGACATCACAGTCAATGTGGATCGCGCGACCGGCGACGCCATCGCCCGTGTTTTCGCCGAGATCAACAAAAAGGTAACCGAAAAGGACCTCATCGTCGTCTTCCTCATCGGACACGGGGCCTATGATGGTGAGCGGGCGACATTCAACCTGGTTGGGCGCGACTGGTCGGCGGACGATTTCGCGCGCATCATCAGTCAACTGAAGACGAGGAACGTGGTGTTCATCAACACAGCGAGCGCCAGTGGAGAATTCATCCGGCCCCTGGGCAAAACAGGCGCCGTGGTCATAACGGCCACCCGAAGCGGTCGAGAACAAACCGCAACGATCTTCGCCGAGCACTTTATCGCTGCGCTCTCCGATGACCGGGCTGACTTCGATAAAAACGGGCGCACCTCTGTGATGGAAGCCTTCAGCTATGCGTCCAAAGCAACCGCCGACTGGTACGCCCGGCAGGGCCTTTTGGCTACTGAGCACCCGCTTTTGGAAGATAATGGCGACGGCATCGGGCATGGTGACGCAACGGAAGGAGATGGAGCGGTCGCCCGACACCTGTACCTGGACTCCGTGACGGCTCATCTTCCGAGCGATGATCCTGAACTCCGTGCGCTCGCCCGTCGCAAAGAGGAGCTGGAACGTGCCATCGAATCGCTCAAGGGGCGCAAAGCCCAGATGACTGCCGAAGAATACGAGCGCGAACTGGAGCGGCTGGCCATCGAGCTGGCCGAAGTCAATCAGGCAATGCGACGGAAGAGAAAGTGATGACTCACGTCCGATTCCCATCATCGGCTGTCGTGCGGATGCTGATTCCGCTGGTCGCCGTGGTCGTGTCGGCCACCGGATGCCTGGCGCAAAACAGGGCGGAGGAGGCTGAAGGGCTGCTCCGCCAGGGGAAATATCAGGAGGCCATCACCCTGTGTCGGTCTCGGCTGGCGGTGAATCGGGCTGACGTGCGGGCGGGTCGGATCCTCATCCGGGCTCTGGACGAGACGGGTCAGTGGCAAGAAGCCGAGCGAGTTGCTCGTGAGCTTCTCGCACACGCGCCCCAGGATCCGACAGTTCATCGCCTGCTCGGGGAAATTTATTTCGCCACGGGCCGGTACGACGAGGCCGATGCCGAATACACTCAAGCGATTCGGCTCTCCGCTGGGGTAGAGCAGATCGCCCCTCGATTGAGCCGGGGAATTCTTTTGCGGGCACGAGGAAGAGACGCGGAAGCGGATGCGGAATTTCGCGCGATCCTCACCGTTGCCCAGAGCGAGGATCTGCGCGCCGCCGACGCGCTTACCACTGTCGCCCGCGCCCTCGTCTTCCTGGAGCGCTATCACGACGCCAATCGGATGTTCGCCGCGGCCATCAAAGCCGATCCTCAGTTCCTCGATGCCTATCTCCATGCCGGAATGCTCTATGTCGAGAAGTACAACTATGCCGAGGCAGCGAGTTTCTTCCGCGATGCGCTGGAAGTGAACCCCTCATCGGCAATGGCCTATCTCGGGCTGGCCCGGAGCAAATTGATTGATGGCAGCCGCGAGCCGATCGCCTTAGCCCGGCGTGCGCTGGAGATCAATCCTTCGCTGGTTCCCGCCTATGATCTGCTGGCCGCTGTCACGCTCGAAGCGGACGATTTCGAGGGAGCACTGGCGGAGGTGGAGCGAGCATTGAAGATCAATCCGCAATCCACGTCATCGCGGGCGATTCGCGCGGCGGCCTTCTACCTGCTCCACCGACAGCGCGAGTTCGATGAGGAGGTCGCCCGCATCCTGGCCATCAATCCGCGCTGCGGTGAGCTGTATTTGACGCTTGCTCAGTTCGCCACCAATGAGCGAAGGTATCAGGAGGCTGTTGAGTTCAGCCGGAGGGCGGTTGCGCTCTCCCCGCGGTTGTGGCCCGCCTGGGCGCTGCTCGGAATCAATCTTCTCCGCATCGGTCAGGATGCCGAGGCCCGCGATGTCCTGGAACGCGCCTTCGCTGGTGACCCGTTCAACGTCTGGGTGAAGAACACGCTTGATCTGCTCGATTCCATGCGAACCTATCGGGAGTCGGTGACCGAGCATTTCATCATCCGGACGGCGGCATCGGAACATGACGTGCTCGTGCCCTACCTGTCGGCCCTGCTCGAAGACGCCTACCGCAGGTTGGCCGAGAAATACCGGTTTCGCCCCCAGGGACCGATCATCGTCGAGCTGTTCCCCAATCATGAGGATTTCGCCGTGAAGACCGTGGGATTGCCGGGATTGGGTGCGCTGGGAGCGTGTTTCGGCCGCGTCATCGTCATGGACTCGCCGTCGGCGCGACCGCCCGGGACGTTCAACTGGGGAAGCACCGCCTGGCACGAATTTGTTCACGTCATCTCCCTTCAGGCCACCGATCATAAAATTCCCCGCTGGTTTTCCGAGGGCCTGTCGGTGTATGAGGAACGACAGGCGCGACCCGGTTGGGGCGATGATTGGAATCTCGCCCTCGTGCGAGCGTTGGTTGAGGGGAAGTTCCTTCCGCTGGAGAAGCTCGACGCGGGATTCATCCGACCGGAATCACCGGATCAAATTCCTCGTGCGTACTTTCAGGCTTCGCTCATCGTTCAGTTCATCGTCGAGCGATTTGGTTTCGACAGGATTCTGAGGATGCTCGAGCTTTACCGCAACAACCACACCACCGCCGACGTTTTCAAGATAGCTCTCGGACTGACGCCGGATGCCTTCGATCGGCTGTTTCAGGAGTCTTTGCGGGAACAAATGGATCGGTTCATTCGGGCGCTGGACTTTCGCTTGATGAATCAGGGCCCGACAGATGAGGCCGAGCTTCGTTCTCTGCTCGGCCGGGAACCGGCGAATTATTTTGCTCGGCTGCGCCTGGGAACGTTGCTGCGCCAGCGAGGGCAAATCGAGGAAGCCATTCTTCATCTGACCGAAGCGCTTCGGCTCTTCCCTTATCACACCGGACCGGAGAGCCCCTACTGGCAACTGGCGGAAATCTATCGCGGGCGAGGCGACGGTCGGTCAGCTCTGCGCGTGCTCCGGCAACTTGTTGACCTGGATGAAGACGATTACGCTGCCCATAAACTGATCGTGACGCTTGGGCTTGAGACCGGACTGCGAGAGGGCATGGGACAGATTCTCGAACGCGCGGTCTTCATTGATCCTTTCGATCAGGGGTTGCATCAGGTGGCGGGCAATTTTTACCTCGACGAGCGCGACACGGCGGCGGCCATTCGAGAGTTTCAGGTTCTGATCAGTCTCAAGCCGGGCGATCTAGCTGAAGCGCACTTCAATCTCGCCCGTGCCTACGCCGCCGGCGGCGATGTCACGCGGGCCAAGCGAGAAGTTCTGCGCGCCCTGGAGATTGCTCCTGCCTTCGAGAAGGCACAACAGTTGCTGCTCTCGCTCGTGGGGAAGTAAAATGAAGGCGATGCGCGTCCGACAGTGGAGAAGATGGATTCCGGGAGTCATCCTCGGCACCTGGGCACTCGTCCTGTTGCTCCCGCTGCCACCGAGCGCGGCTCAGCCGGGGATTGATCTGGACCGTTATTCCAATCGTTTCACCTTCGCCCGCATCCGCTACGGCGGGCGCTTCTCCGAGCGATCGTTTGGCTTCGGAATGCCTCCCTGGGCTCATGATTATCCCCGCGGGGGGCGACACATGATGAAAATCCTCAGCGAGATCAGCGCCGTTCGTCCCAATCCCGATGAGGTGATCCTGACCTTCGATGATCCCCGACTGTTCAGATATCCCTTCGCCTACCTCTGCGAAGTTGGCTTCATGAACCTGAGCGAGCGCGAGATCGAAGGAATGCGCCAGTACCTACTGCGCGGAGGCTTCCTCCTGGTGGATGATTTTCGCGGCGAGGGCGCGCTGGAGAATTTTCGCTGGTATGTCCGTCGGGCGTTCCCTGATCTCGAACTGGAAGAGCTGACGATCACTCATCCGATCTTCAACTGCTTCTTCAGCCTGAAGACGCTCGACGTTCAAGCCCCTTATGGAGAGGGTAAGCCCGTCTTTTACGGTCTGTCGGATAAGACCGGGCGATTGATGATGATCGTCAACTACAATAACGATCTGAGCGAATACTGGGAATGGTCGGACGATCCGTTTGCGCCCATCGAGCAGACCAATGAAGCCTACAAGTTTGGCGTCAACTACATCATCTATGCCCTGACGCATTGAGGGCCACGGATCGCCGAACTGTTTTGGAGGACATCGTCCTTTTAATCCTGGAGAGTAAGCATGGTTGCAGATGCCACACGAGACGTCACGCGCGACGAAGAGTTGCTGGAGCGGCTGGCGACGGCGCGACATCATATCCTCAAGGAGATTCGCAAAGTCATCGTCGGTCAGGATGAGGTCATCGAACAGGTTCTTATCTCCCTTTTCGTCGGCGGTCATTCGATCATCACCGGCGTGCCGGGATTGGCCAAGACGCTGCTCATCAAGACCATCGCCAATGCGCTCGATTTGAAGTTCAAGCGCATTCAGTTCACGCCCGATCTGATGCCGAGCGACATCACCGGCACGGATGTCATCGAGGAAGATCGGGCGACGGGCAAACGGCGGTTTGAATTCATACGCGGCCCGATCTTCGCCAACATCATCCTGGCCGATGAGATCAACCGGACGCCGCCCAAGACGCAGGCCGCTTTGCTGGAGGCGATGGAAGAAGGGTCGGTCACCGTGCAGGGGGTGACCTACGAGCTGCCCAAACCCTTCTTCGTCCTGGCGACCCAGAATCCGATCGAGCTGGAGGGGACCTATCCCCTGCCGGAGGCGCAACTCGACCGTTTCATGTTCAATATCAAGATCGGATACATCTCCGAGGACGAAGAGGTGGAGGTGGTTCGCACGACGACGGCTCCGCAGAACATCCAGTTCGACCGGCAAATCACCGGCCGCGAGATTCTGGAGTTTCACCAGCTCATCAGGAAAGTCCCGGCGGCGGAATCGGTGACGCGCTATGCCGTTCGACTGGTGGCGGCCAGCCGACCCGAGAACGGATCTCTCGATTTCGTCAAACGCTGGGTGAGCTGGGGCGCCAGCCTGCGCGCCTCGCAATATCTCATTCTCGGGGGCAAGGCCCGCGCCCTGATGAGCGGGCGTTATAACGTGTCCTGTGACGACGTGCGGAGCCTCGCCTACCCGGTGCTGCGGCATCGGATCCTCGTCAACTTTCACGCCGAATCCGAGGGCATCGGCTCGGAAGAGATCATCCGGCGGCTGATCGAAGCCGTTCCGGAGCCCCGTTCGGGACTGTCATGAACCGACAATCGGCAGAACCCCTCATCCGCTCGCGGTTTCTCTCGCCGGAGATTCTCGCGCGCATTGCCTCGCTGGAGCTGGTGGCGAGAACGGTGGTGGAGGGTTTCCTCTCAGGACTCCATCAGTCTCCCTATATCGGATTCAGCGTGGATTTCGTCGAGTATCGTCCCTATGTCCCCGGAGATGACATTCGTTATGTTGACTGGAAGGTGCTGGCGCGAACGGATCGCTATTACATCAAGAAATTTGAAGGTGACACCAACACGCGCATCCATCTGCTGGTGGATGTGAGCGGCTCGATGGGCTATCGTTCGGGGCCGGTCACTAAGCTCGAGTACGCGCTTTATCTGGCGGCGGCGCTGGCCTACCTGGCGCACCGGCAGCAGGATGCCGTGGGGCTCGTCGCCTTTGATCGTGACATCCGAAGCTATCTTCCGCCGCGGCTTCGACCGGGTCATCTTCGTCTGCTGCTCACCACTCTGGAGCATCTTCGACCGAGCGGACCCTCGGCCATCGCCGATATGCTCGTGCGGATCGCCGAGCTGATTCAAAAGCGCGGCTTCATCGTGGTCATCTCCGACCTCTATGAAGATGCTCCCCGATTAACCGATGCCCTCCGGAGACTGCGCTGTCGCGGTCATGACCTGATCGTTTTCCACGTCCTGGACGCGCGAGAACTCTCCTTTGATTTTTCTCAGCCGGGTAACTTCGTGGATATGGAAACCGGGGCGGAGCTTCAAGTCTCGCCCGAAGACCTGCGGGCGGCTTACGAGCGGGCCGTGCATGAGCACATCACCTCGTTGCGACATGCCTGTGAAGGTCATCGCATTGATTACCAGGTGGTCTCGACCTCGCAACCGCTCGATTACGCGCTCTTTGAGTATCTGTCGCGCCGGTCCCATCTGCGGTGACGGCGAAGACATAATGTGAGAGAGGGGCGATGATTTCCTTCCTCAATCCGCTGTTTTTCCTGGGGGCGCTGGCGCTTTCGATTCCCATCCTCGTTCATCTCGCTCGCCGGGAGCGGGCCGAGAAGATCCCGTTCCCCTCGCTGATGTTCCTCCAGCGGCTTCCTCAGCGGGTTCACAAACGGCGACGGCTCCAGCATCTGCTGCTTTTCATTATTCGGTCGGTTGCTGTCGCGCTGCTGTTCTTGGCCTTCGCCCGACCTTTCTTGAGTGGAGCATCCACCGACGCAACCGAATCGTCCACAACCGCCGTGATTGTGCTCGATACGTCCTGCAGCATGAGATACGGCGATCGGTTCGCGACGGCGCTCGCCCGCGCGCGCGAGCTGGTGGCGTCGGCATCCGAGAGGAAGAAGCTCGGACTCGTCACCTTCTCGACAAGCGCTGATGTTTTGTCTCAGCCGACGAGCGACCGAGCAGCGCTTGCCGCCATTCTCGACCGGGTTCGTCCAACGCATCGAGCGACGAGCCTTCTGGCAGGACTGCGGACGGCAGCGCAAGTTCTGGCTCCCTCCGACAGTCGGGAAAAGGTGATTTACCTCATCTCCGATTTCCAGAAATCAGGCTTGCCGCCTGAGAGCGAACCTTTCTCGCTTCCTTCGGGCGTCAAACTCATCCCGGTTGATGTAGCCGCTGACGAAGGCGACAATGTCGCCGTCAGCGAGATTGCCGCCCAGCCGCTCAGTTATACGCCGCGCTATGAGGGGAAGCTCATCGCCCGGCTGAGCAATTATGGCCGATCCGGGCGGTCGGTGACCGTGTCGCTCCGGGTGAACGACCGTGTGGCCGAGGAGCGAAAGGTACAACTGGCGGCAGGAGCCACCCGCGCCATCGAATTCACTGGATTCTTCCTCGGTTCGGGTCCGAATCGCGTGAGTGTTGCCACGGAGAGAGACGGGCTCAGCGAGGATGATGAATTTTACGTGGCCATCTGGCGGCGCGATCCAACGCGCGTGCTCATTGTGCAAGAGCCGCAACGGAGCAGCCGACGCGGCAGCTTCTACTTCGAGCAGGCGCTGCTGGCCGGCGAGAACGCGCCGTTTCAGCCAGCGTCCCAGGACCCGCGAACCGTGGCCGTCGAAGAAATCCGCCGGGCGGGGCTCATCGTCCTCCATCAGGTGGAGCATTTCAGCCCGGGCCTCCTCGCATCGTTGAAAGGATTCATCGAAACGGGCGGCGGAATGATCATCGCTCTGGGAAGTGAGGCGGGGCAACCCGACGTTCAGGCTGCGCTGGCGGAACTCGCTCCTGTGTCGGTGGCGGGAGTCGAAATGCCTCAGGGAAGTTCCTATCGGGTCCTCTCGGAAGTCGAAACGACGCATCCGATCTTTCGCATTTTCCAGGGAGTCAAAAGCGCTAATTTTTCCCTGGCTCGGTTCTACGGCTTTGTCAGGTTGGCGCCGAAAGAAGGGGCGACGGTCCTGGCCCGTCTTGATGACGGCAGTCCGGCTGTGATCGAGGCTCGCCGGGGGAAGGGAAGGATCCTCATTCTGGCTGTTCCCCTCGATGCAAGCTGGAGCAATCTTCCGCTGACTCCCGTCTATGTTCCTTTCGTTCGCCAGATGGTCGCTGCCCTGAAACCGGAATCCCATCGAGCTTTTTATCGCGTGGGGGATATGATCCCGCTCGAGGGTGCGTCGGAGGTCAATCCCGTCCCCGTCAAGGCCCCATCGGGCGAGCGTGTCAGCCGTGAGACGGGATTGAGCGAGGATTTCCGTTCATTCGTCGCCAGCGAAAATGGCTTTTACACCATCGGGCGTCCTGGAGCGCTCGATTACGTGGCTGTGAATCTGGACGCGAACGAGTCGAATCTGACGAAGGCGGACGTAGGGCAGTTCATTGCCCGCGTTGCGGGACAAAACGGCGATGCGGTGTCCTCACCCGCCCTGGTCAGTGGAGAGTCGGAACGAGAGCGGGCGGAACGGCAAAAGCTGTGGCGAACGCTGCTCTTTTTGGCGCTCGCGCTGCTGGTATCGGAAGCCGTTCTCGCCAATCAGGCATCCCGTCGTCGGACGGGGCCAGCGTGAGAATCCCGATCTGGGCAAGGAGGGTCGTTATGGGTGCTTCGGGAGAACTGCTTCATCATCTAATCCGTCAGGTGCGACGGCGATGGCTTCTCGCGCGCGGACTGACGGTCGCCGCCGTGGGTCTGGCGGCACTCGCTGTCCTCATCGTCGTATCGGTGCTCGTGGCGGTCCGCTTTCAATTCCAGCCCATCGTGGTGATGGTGGCTCGTGCCATTGCCGTCACAGGAGTCTTCCTGACCGGTGGAGCCATCCTCTGGTGGTGCGTCCGCCGTGCTCCGACGGAGCAGCGAATTGCACGGTTCATTGAGGAGAAAAGCGGAGGGTTGAACGATCGCCTCGTCACCGCCATCGAGGTGATCGGCGGACGAGCTGTTCCGGTACCGTCACCGGTCATTGGGGAAAGACTCGTCGCCGATGCCGCGCGCGCCTGCACCGATATTCGACCGGATGTCGTGGTGCCCCGTCGGGCGCTCGCTCTGCGCGGCCTGGTCGCCGTGCTTCCCCCGCTCGTTCTGGCGCTGGTGCTCGGTCTCAGTGAGTGGCCGCTTCGTTCGGGAGCGATCAAACTCTATGCGCCCTGGCTCGACAGAGTGATGCCATCGCTCTCCATCCTCGTTCAACCCGGAGATGTCACGGTTCCTCGAGGGCTCGACCAGATGATCACCGCGTCGCTTCAGGGATTTGATGCGGAGACGGCCACGGTCTTTTTCAAACCCGCCAGCCAGACGAGCTGGCGCGAGGCAGCCATGGAACGAACTCCCGATGGCCATTTCCGCTTTCTTTTCTTCAACCTTCAGGAGACGGTCCAGTACTACGTCTCGGCCCGTTCGATTCGGTCGGCGTCGTTCACTATTCACGTTCGTGATCTTCCCCTGGTCAGTCGCCTGACGCTCGTCTACACCTATCCGGGATATACGCGGTTACCCTCAAAGACGGTGGAGGATGGAGGAGACATCGTCGGGCTCCGGGGCACTGTCGTGACCGTGATCGCCCACCTCACCGGATCGGCTCAAAGCGCCCGAATCCGTCTCGGTGACGGTCAAGTGATCCCGATGACGCCGTCGGGGACCGATCGCTTCAGCGGGCAGATCACGATCCAGAAGAACTCGTCCTATCGCATCGAGCTGACGCCGACGACGGGTGAGAGCTATCCGGGATCGAGCGAATACTCGATTACGGCGCTAGAAGATGATCCTCCCCTGGTCGTGCTGGAAAAGCCGGGACGGGATCTGAAGGTGACCAACCTCCAGGAAGTTTTCACCGAAGCGCGGGCCGAAGATGATACGGGAATCGGCAAGCTGGAACTGTACTACTCGGTCAACGGAGGGCCGGAGCAGCGGGTGACACTTTATCAGGCGGCGGGCGAGGCTCCCCGAACGATCACCGGATCGCACACCTTCTTCCTCGAAGAGTTTCAGCTTCAGCCCGGCGATGTGATCTCCTACTATGCCCGTGCCGAAGACAACAATCGGGCGACGGGGCCGGGTGTGGCGACGACGGACATCTATTTCCTTGAGGTGCGACCGTTTGACCGTCGCTTTCGTCAAGCCCAGCAAATGCCCGGAATGCAGGGCGGCGAGCAGGACGCCGGGGCTTTCAGCCAGCGGCAGAAAGAAATCATCGCAGCCACCTGGCGCGTCGTGCGGGAGAAGGATCGCTGGAGCCCGGCGGAGTTCGCCGAGAACATGAACGCCATTGAACTGGCTCAGACGAAACTCCGCAGTGACGTACAGACGCTTATTGAACGGATTCGGCGCCGACTGGGCGATGCTCTCGATGAGCAGCCGGATTTCAAGACGCTGGTGGAAAATCTCGAGGCCGCAACCGCCGCGATGGCTCCGGCGGCCGAACAGCTTCGTGCTCGAAAGGCTCGCGAAGCCCTCCCGCATGAGCAGAAGGCCTACCAGCATCTGCTTCGCGCTGAAGCCGTGTTTCGTGAAATTCAGGTCGCCTTCGGCAACGCCGGCGATGGGGGAGAGAGTCGCGCCCAAGACTTAGCCGATTTGTTCGAGCTGGAACTGGACAAGATGAAGAATCAGTACGAGACGGTTCAACGCGATCGAGGCGAGCGGCGGAATCG
>DATLZR010000002.1 GCA_035573895.1 Blastocatellia bacterium
TCCCGAATCCCCGCCAGTGACTTCGGTCGGGGGATGACGGCATCAAGCTCCGGGTCAAGAGCACAGCCACGATTCGTGTTTTCAATTCCGTACAGAGCCCCATTCGGCGTGAAAGCGATTCCCGGTGGAAAATGAATGCCGCTGATGAATCGGACCGTACGGGAACTGAGCGGAGCCTGATTATTGCTGAAGAAGGCTCCCGTGCGTGCCAGAGCTATGGCCCAATCGTCGGCGTTGACCATCTGACCGAAATTCCCCCTGACTTCTCGCGGTGCTGCCGGGCTGCGAAAAAGTCCGAGGATGCGTCCTCCCCGATCGGTGATGGCAACGACAAGTGACGGTTCATTTGCAGCCCGCACGGCCCGCCCAATGAGCAGACGTACGTCTTCGGCCGTGAGAATTGCCGACTCCGCTTGTCGTGCGACGACCGAAGCGAGCGAATTCTCGCCTCTTGCAGGGTCCCGGGCGACAATGCCCGGCAAAAGTATGCAAGCGGTCGCCAGGAGCAGGCCGCATCTCCTCCACGAGTCGGGTTTCGGAGATAATGCTCCATACTCTGGGACCCGGCAATCTGGCGGCGTTTTCCTCACCCGCATAATCAAGACGCCCTTATTCTACAGCTTCCGGGCAGACGGTGTCGAGCGAATGAGCAAATGACGTGAACAGTGAGCCCGTGAATCTCCGTGGGGCTCATTGTGAGATTGATGATAGTTGGCCATATGCGGTTTCCGTGAATCTCGTTCCTTTGGCCGGAGGAGACAACGGGTCAACGAGATTGACTTCGATCCTCTCATGAGCGGCGATCTGCCGAAGCCATTCGGTGACGTGGTGACGGATGGACTGGCGGAGAAGACCGGCGAGGATCCTGCCGATGGGGAACACCCGCGCGCTGGCAGCCCGGGCGGTGGAGCCTTCGCCACTCAAGCCAGGCCTCGTTGTAACTGAGCATCGTCAGGACGAGGTTCGGATTGATCCCGTTCCTTCGGCCTGTTGAACGCCATGGGCGCCAGCGTGGACCTGCGCTCCACTCATGATCTTCACCGGTTGACCGACGGTGATCGTGCCGGAGAACGACGCTCTCGCTGCTCCTCCGATTAGGCGGAGCTTGACCGGAGCGATGGAAGAACCCTCAGCTTTGGGTGCGAAGCTGTCCATCTCAGCGTGATCAAACGGAGGTAAGTTGATGTCGGTGACGACGGCTTGAAGCAGGACGCGACCTCGCTTCGGAGAGAGGCGTAATGTCACGACCTCCCTCAACGACGTTCTTCAAGATGATCTCTTGACCCTGCTTGACGGAGATCACGGTTCAAATGGCAGCAGATCGGCGAGCTGCCAGCAAGGTGCAGGAAACCCCTGAACGAGGACCTTTCTCAATCCGTCTTCCGTTACGGTGCGAAGACACGGATAGTAATCTCTTGACTGGCCGACTGCGGTGGCGAGCTATTATCGGTAACCTTGACCGTCACCGTGTAAGTCCCAAAGTCGCTCTCTACCGGACTCAGCCGAAGTGAGGCTGTTCCGTCCCCGTTGTCCGTCAGTTTCACAAACCCCACCTGTGGCGAAACGGAAAAGGTGAAGCGATTACAGGGCGCACGCGAACCCCCCACCGAGAGGCGAATCGTTTGAGTCATTCCATACGGTATGTCAATTGGGCTGCTGATCGGGTTGAGCGTCGGCTTCCGACAGGTGACATTCAAAGAGCAATCGAATGACTCCGTCGGTTGAACGTCTTTGTCTCCCTGGAGGAACACCTTCACGGTCCACTTGCCCGGCTGATCGGGAGTGAACATGTCTCGAAAACCGCCTCTCCCGTCGGTCTCTGCATGGCGCGTCGTCCGATCACCGCTCGGCGGAATGTAATCAAGGGCGACGGTCTTCCCGGCGGTGCCGGGTCTGAGAGTGCCCGTGAGCATGGCCGGTGTTCCGACGAGCGTCGGCGTTTCCGGCACATAACAGGCGAGACTCGCCCGGTTGGCCACGTAGCTGCGGATTTCCATTTGTCCCACCGGCGCAAAGGTATCGCCGCTCGGTTGGAAAACGCCCAGAGCAATCCGAGCGCTCTCACCGACACGCACTAACCGAGATGGACCAAGTGTGACCGTGATGGGCCGTCTTCCGTTCGGATTCATTCTGAGGTAGTCGGGCCGAATTTGCGTGATCCATCGCGGGGGAATTCGGATCGGGATGGGGTAGAGCTTATCACAGTTGATGTAAAACAGCCTTAAATCCTTCGCCCGGCTTTCGGGAGAGTGGTAGCTGAAATAAGTCAACAGTTCTGTCTGATTGTTCTCGTTGGAGATTTCCTCGTCGGCATGGATCAGCTCCACTTTGATCAGTACCGGCTTATCCAACGACAGTCGAGGTATCCAGTTGACAAAGTCCTTGACCACGTCTCCGGGATCAATACGAGTAATGGTGACTGTATCTACCTCTTCCGTCGGGACTCCTTTACACGAGAAAATAACATCGGGTTGTGCGACGGAGACTTTGACTCTCACATTAAAGGCGGGAACCTGACTGATATTGCGGACGCGAAAGTAAATCGAGTTGTAATGATGATTCCAGGGTGGATCGCCGGGGCCTTGTGGATCACCCTCACTGTCCAGCGGCTGATCATCCGGGTATTTGCGATAGTCGTTCATCGGGCTGTCCACCCAAATGTCCCCCGGATAGATGGCCACATCAGGACAGCCTCTGACGGGAAGATATTGGACTCTCACGTCACAATCTTCCTGAGGGAGCGTAGGCGGGGCCAGGTGGGTAATCGCCAGACCCCAACTGGGTTTGGCATAAACCTGAGTTTGGTAAAGCACAGCCTGCTCGATGATTGTTTCCTGATCTCGCAGGGCTCTGGCTCTCTCTCGGCCCGATTCGTCAATGTACGTTACAAGCACCCCGGCTGTCGGGAGGTTCTCATCCTTCCCGATCCTTTTCCGGCATTCGACATAATATCCGGTGAAGCGTGTTCCTTCGGTGGTCGTCACGAGCGTGATGGGAATGCGAAGCGCATATTTGTCGTCAATGCTGAAGAACGGTCTCGCGATGGGCTTGAGCCTGAAGACCTGATCGAAGGGGTTGGTCAATAGCGGAAGGTCAACAACTCTTAGCGATGCCGGGATCCAGCCCCGGTTCACTTTCGACCAGGCTCCGAAATGAGCGAACTGCGAGTCCCACGCCATGAGGTCCCACGGCCCCATGCATTCTCCCCTCCAACGCCCGGCCCGCTCACAACCGCCAAGCGGAGGAAACGTGCATGTCCCGTACAGATCGGGCAAGCCAAGCTGGTGACCCAGTTCGTGAGCCAGGACAGTGGCCATTTCCTTGTCGCTTTTGTCTTCCTGAACAACGGCCGCCGTGAAAGGCTGCAACCCGTTTTTGGTTTGGTAATAGACCGGGCATCCCGCGCAATTGGCTTGTCCAGCTCGGTCGTGAAGGTTTTCAAGCACGACGATCCGATCATAGGGTGCGAGGTCAATGGCCTTGGCAGCAATCTCTTCAACTGCGTCCTTTACGACCCCAGGGTTGCCAACGAAGTTTTGACCACCGACAAGATACTCCTGGAGCTTGTGCGGGAAAGTCCACCAGCCATCAGGACTCGACGGATTGATCAGCACATCGAAGTCGAAACTCGTCAGGCCGTATGTCACCTCCAGGTAGTATTCATTCACCGTCGAGTTCAGCACTTCTTCGTACTCCCAAGCTTTGTGGCGGGGTGGGCCGAACGCAGCGAACGACTGAAAGCACGGCTTATTGGGGTCAGGACAGTGGAATTCCTTGGTCCAGGGCTCTTGGAACTTCATCGGAATGACGAGTGTCTTCTGCACACCGATGGGACTGAAAAAGTTCTCGCCGCCGGCTAAGGCGTTGAGCGGTTGATCCTGATGAAGCTGCCACCGCTGCAGTTCATGATCCGTCGGGGGAAATGAAACTGTGGATTTGATCAATGCAGTCGGACTCAGGAGCATAAATCCAAGGGAAACTATCAAGAGAATGATCCGGAGCGCTTTCCTCCTGGCTGTTTGCATCGTCTTTTCTCCCTATTCAGGCAAATCGTCAATGCTCGCGCTTTCGACGCTAAACACATTTAATTTGATTTTTGCGTCATACATAGCGATAGAAATACCTTAAGTGCGCTTGGAGAGTCACCGGGAATTCACCTAGCATTGTGGGGGCTACGAATGCAACCGCGTTCAATCGCACTATCCTGGGAGCGCAGTCATATTACCTGCTTTCTCACTCGCCGTTGAGGTTGCGCCAACACCCTGGAAGGGTGCGCTGCCAGTTAATCCAGTTGCGGTTCTACTTGATGAGCCGGTTACGGAGGGCCTTGGAGACGGCCTCGGATTTGGAGTGGACTTGGAGTTTCTCGTAGATTTTTTGCAGGTGAAAGGAAACGGTCTTGACGCTCACGCCCAATTCCGCTGCCGCCGTTTTGTAGCTGTGGCCGTCGGCCAGCAGATTCAAAATCCTCAGTTCATGTGGTGTCAAGTGGTAATCGGTTCGTTCGGGCGGGCGAATCTCTCTGAATAGCGCAATCACGCGGCGGGCTACATCCGGTGACATCGGGGCACCACCGGCGACAGCCTCGGAGATGGAGTCGAGCAGTTGCGCCGGCGGCATTTTCTTCAGCAAGTAGCCGGACGCCCCGGCGCAGAGCGCATCGAAAATCCGCTCGTCATCCTCGTACACGGTATTCATCAGGAGCAGCATCTGGGGATAGCGTTCTTTCAAGATTCGGACGCCATCAATGCCGGACATGCCCGGCAGGCCAATATCCACCAGCACGAGGTCCGGCGGATCATAGCCGATTTTCTGGAGCGCCTCTTCCATCGTGCGAAAACTGCCGGTGCAGCGGTAACCGTCCGTATTGTTGAGCAGAAATTCGAGGCACTCACGGAATTTATGGTGGTCCTCGATGATGGCCACCTTGATGGGCGACGGTGGAGGTTTGGTTTCAGCAGTCATAGTGGTTGAGCCATTAGTCTATCCTCATTTGACGGATAAGTCACCCGGCATTTACCTAGTGCTTCAACCGCAAAAAGGCACAACAGCACAACGAATGACTTCTCGTAACTTAGCACTCAGGATCGGCTTTTTGATTTGCAGTTTTAGAGCACCGAAATTGATCAACAGCCCGTGCTCCATTCGGGCAGCTTTCAAATAGCCAAACCGTTGTGTCATGTGCTCATCTGCACAGGTCTTCCGCGCTGTCAATTCCACGATCAATCGGTTCTCTACGAGGATTGGCATAAAACTCTCCCAACAATGTTTCGTCTTTCCTTCGTCAAACACTTTGATGAGTGATACTGCTGCTTCACATGAAATCCTTTTTTCTTGAGCCGGTGAGTAAGAAGACTCTCGTAAATTTTCGTGCCCGTTACGGGGAGGGCAATGGATTGGAAAGGCTGGTCTCACACGCGATATCGCATAATTGCATAAGGCCATCCATGTTTTGTCCCCTTTTTCTTTTTCGTTCCCTGCACCTTTTCAGTCGCAAAACCAGCCCCTTAAAGGCATAAAAGCGCATAGGATGTCTCCTTTTGTGCATTCTGTGCCCTCTTGTGGCTCACTTGCGGTGCCCCTGAAGCGGCACTTTGAGTATCACCGTCGTGCCGACGTCCGGCTGTGAGATCACTTCCAGTTCGCCACCCAGGTTTTTTGCGCGACGACGCATGTTCATCAGCCCGTTGCCCTCGGTCGCGCGGTCGGGGTCAAACCCCTGGCCGTTATCGCTCAGCTTCAACACCAGCCGGCCTGCTTCAACCCGGAACTCAATCACAGCTTGTGTACAATGGGCGTGACGAACGATGTTATTGAGGCTCTCTTTGAATATCTTGAAGATCTCTCGGCGGGTCTCCGCACCCAGCGCAATGTCTGTTTCCTGACCGGGCACGCTGAACTGAAAAGCGATGTTGCGAGCACTGAAATTCTCCTCCGCCACCCGTCGCATGCGCTGGGTCAGATCGCCGAGAGAATCCTTTTGCGGGTTGACGGCCCAAACGATGTCGCTCATCGAGTCCACCGTCTCGCGCGAGGTGCTGGCAATGAGAGACAACCATCTCGCCATCCGTGGATCATCGGGCGACACGTGCCGGTTGGCCACTTCGCCAAGCATTGCAATAAATGACAGGTTGGAACCAATCTCATCGTGCAGATCCGTGGCAATGCGCGTGTGCACCCGTTCCATCTCGATCAGCCGTGCGACGCGAACCCGATAAATGAAATAGGCCGCGAATCCAACCACCATCGTCACCAGCAGGAGAAACCACCACCGCTGCCAGATCGGCGGGAGAACTGTGAATGCGACCGTCGCAGGCGTCGGGCTGGGCGTGCCATCCGAATTCACTGCTCGCACCATGAAACGATACTTTCCCGGTGCCAGCTTTGCGTAGTGGACCGTGCGTTGATCGGTCAGGGCGTTCCAGCCCCGATCTGCACCTTCCAGTTTGTATTCATAACGCAATGACTCACCCAGGCCAAAGCGAAGGCTGGAAAATTCAATCTGAAGTTGATTCTCGTTCGGTCCCAGGGTGATATTGGATACGCTGGTCTCCCCCAGCTCAGACACGGGATAGAGTTCGCCGGCGATGCGCAGCCCGCTGATGCGGATCGGCGGCGGCGACAGGGGCGAGTTCGGCTCGGGCAGGAATCGTGATAACCCTGAATTCGTGCAGAACCAGAGAGCCCCCTGACGGTCGCTGAACGCGGCAATGGGGTGACCTCTGGCGAGACCGTCCGCCGTTGTGTAGTGCTTGATCCGGCCGGTTGCGGGATCAAGTCGGTCGATGCCGCGACCCGTCCCGATATAAATGTTGCCTCTCCGGTCTTCGGTGATGCACGATGAAATCTGGTTACTAGAGAGCCCATCAGCCGTGGTATAGGTGACGAAGCGTGGGCGAGGTGCTGTTGGATTGTCAATGCGGCTTAGGCCCTGATCGCAACCGATCCAGAGCCGACCGGCGCGATCAACATGGAGTGCGCGAATGATCCCCCGGGGCAATCCATCGCTGGCGGTGAAGAGTGTAAAGCGGTTCCCCATATAACGAGCCAGCCCCTTTCCACCAATACCGATCCAGACATTTCCCGAGCGGTCTTCGCTAAAGGCTTCTGCCGTCCAAGTGGGTGGTGGCAATCCATCAGCTTCCGTATAGCGGTGGAACGTCTTGGTGGCGCGTTCCCATCGGATCAAACCAGACCGGACGAGGGAGAATGAACTTATCCAGATGTCGCCGCGCGAGTCTTCAAATAGGCGAAATACATCATCCGCGATCAATCCGTCTCGAGTTGTATAGATGGCTTTTGGAGGCGTATGCGCGAGCTGTTCGACATGACTCACTTTCGGGAAACGACAAAGCCCCTGTCCCGTAGCGATCCACCATTCTCCTGTCCGGTCTTGGAAACCAATTTGATTCCATCCCCACCCGAAGTAGGTAATCCTTTTGGGAAAGTCGGGTCGGGCCGCGATGAACCGTCTCCCGTCAAACCGATAAATGAACAGTTGTCCTGAGCTGTTTTTGGTAAAGACGCAGAGTTCACCGGCTCGGTCCTCAACAAGGGAAGAGACATTCGTATCATCAAAGCTATCAGCCTTAAGATAAGTCACGAATCCACTCCGGGCCAGCTTCATCGCGCCGCCATAGGTCGTCCCAATCCAGAGATTGCCCTCCCGATCTTCGGCCAGGGCGCCGATCTCGTTATCACTCAGGCCATGAGCCGTTGTATAAGTCCGAGATTGAAAACCGATCACTGGCGACGAGGGATCGAGCTTCCGCCCTTGGTCCTCCGTGCGCGAACTGGGGATGAACTTGCTCAACCCGTGATTCAGGCCGATCCAGAGATGCCCGTCGGAAGATTGAAACAACGAGAGCACCCACTCCGATGGCAACCCGAAATCCTTCCTCGTGTATATGTGAGCGACCACCGCATTGGGGATCGCGGATTTACCATTTCGAAGCTCGAAATCCGAAATTCGAAATTCAGCATTCAACAGGCAGAGTCCGTGCGTCGTTCCCGCCCATAACCGCCCGTCGCGATCTTCCAGCAGCGCATGGACGCGATTGGATGGCAAGCCATTCTGGGCCGTGTAATGCTCCACCCGACCATCGGGCCAGCGCCGGTAGAGTCCGCTGCCCCGCGTGGCAATCCACAATGCGCCCCGCCGGTCTTCCAGAATGTCTTCTACCATCCGATCATCCACCGTCTCTGACGGCATCCCCATTTCCACGAAGTGAAACTTCACCCGTCCACCCGCCTGTTCCAGGCGAAAGAGGCCGGCCCAGGTCCCCACCCACACCGTGCCCGCGTGATCTTCAAACAACACCGTGACCCTCCGTGCCGCTTCACTTTCACCCGGATGGAAAACGGTGAACAGAGATTGGGTCGTTGTCCCCGGTCCGTTACTCGTCGCCTGACTGCGGATTGTATTGGGTTTTTGGTCCCGGGTTGTTGCCACGGATCGCCGACGGCCTCTGGGATTGAATCGGCAGAGGCCATCGCCCGTTGCGATCCAATACGTGCCATCGCGCGTTTCCAGCAAATCCCTGACGCTGGGATGTGGCAATCCGTCGTTGGTCGTGTAGTTGATGAACGAGTACCCATCGAACCGCGAAAGTCCCTCCGGTGAGCAAAACCAGAGAAAGCCGCGCGAGTCGCGGACGATGCGAGTGATTTGATCGCGCGCCAAACCGTCGGCGGTCGTGTAGATTTTGATTGGCAAACGCTCGGCCACCGCGAGGCGAGTCACAAGCAGCATCGCGCCAATCCACACGGCGAGCCGGGGCAAGACCGCTTTCTTACCGTCCTTGTTCACCCGTGTCATCGAAAAAGACCGGGGAATTCTAAACCAATCCCTCGTCCTCGGCGATCTCTGCGGTGTCTTCCTGGAGGTCGCGCTACCCGACGTGAGGAGTCTCTACGACGATCGGCTCCTAGCCCAATTGGATCGTGAACTGTTCGTTCAGAAGGGGGATCGTTTATGCTCTCCGTTCCCTCTGCGCCGTGTCCGTGATGACGTGCCTCGTGAGCGCCTACGACTGCGTCGAAATTCGGCGTTGGCCGATCAGCCAGCCGACCTGTCATCGGCTGGGGCCTTGTGCTCTACTGTGTCGAGCGCCCGCGACATCGGCGAGACTGGGGGTGAGGCGGGAAGCAACCGAGCAGATGCAGGTCATTCATCCATGTGTGACAGAAGGGTCGTTGATTGCTGCAGACTCAAGTCACTCCTGTTTTTCGATCCCCGAGTCGAGGCTCTTTCTCCGATCGGGCAGTTGCTTATCAGTCAGAGGTGTGCTAATTTCCCGGCTGCAACTCAGTCGTTTGATACGGCCCTTCAAGCGATGAGATCGTCTGAGGATTACAGTGGTGAGGGCGCGGGAAAGAAATGGTGCTTCAATGACCCAACCATCAAACCAATCCACTAGCGTGCCCTGATGGCGGGCCATCGAGCCGGAAGAATGAGAGGAGGAGAACAGGGTTCAGGATCAGGTCGGTTCAGCCGGGAGTGGTTCCCGCTTCTCTTACCGATCAGTCTGGTCCTACCTTTACTCGGTGGAGATCCTCAGATCCCCCGACGACCGATCACTGCCGCGGGGGCGATTCAGGGTCAGGTTCGGGATGGACACGGGTCGCCGGTTCCGTTCGTTCAGATAACGCTCACTGCCCTCGGAGGAGAAAAGTCATATCGAACGGTGAGCACAGGGGAGGGGATTTTTCGGTTTTTCGATCTTGTGCCGGGAGAGTATGAGTTGCGCGGGGAACGCGAGGGCATTCGTCCTTTCATTCAACGACCAATCGTGGTGATGGCGGGCGAGGTCAAGACGCTTATTCTTACGGTCGAGTCTGAGCATCCAGCCCCGAGTCGAACGACGAGACTGCCCCGGCGCCCGACAGAAAAGATCGAGGGTGTTGTCGAAATAGGACCCCGCGAAGAACCAGAAGACGAACGGATTGTGCTCGAATCGAGACTTCCCCGGCGAGCGGAACCGGAATCAGGCGAAGAGAAGCCGACGGCCCCCCCACCCATCCCCTTCACCACACCTCGTGATCCTCCGCTGGGTGCGGCAGGGCCATCGCCGATCAAACCAAGAGAGCCAACTGACCCCGATTTTGTTTCCTGGCCCGACCGATGGCGCGTGGGATTTCCTCCCTGGGATCGGGAGACGGGCTATGAAGCGCCCTACACTCGCGGACGCTGGTGGGACCCCTTCAATCAGAACGTCCTCAAGGGAGATTATCCCCTCTTCGGCCAGCACGTCTTTTTCAATTTCACAGCGACAAGCGAGACGGTGGTCGAGGGGCGCCGACTCTACGTGCCGAGCAATGCGAGCGCTGCCGAACCCCTGAGCGAGCCGTTCTTCGGACGGGGCGGCCAGTTCTTCCTCAACCAAAATTTCATCCTATCGGCCGCGCTCTTTCACGGGGACACGGCATTCAAGCCCGTAGACTGGCAGATGAAGGTCACCCCTGTGATCAATCTGAACTATCTGGTGACGCGCGAGACCGGTCTGGTCAACATTGATGTGCGTCGGGGCACAACCCGTTTCGATAGTCACTTCGCGTTCCAGGAACTCTTTGGCGAAGTCAAGCTGGCGGATGTGAGCCCGAAGTATGACTTCGTTTCCGTTCGGGTGGGCATCCAGCCCTTCATCAGCGATTTTCGCGGTTTCCTGTTCGTGGACAATCAGCCGGGCATTCGCTTCTTTGGCAACTGGGCATCGAATCTCTATCAATGGAACGTGGCGGCCTTCACGCTCCTGGAGAAGGACACCAACAGTCGGTTGAACACGGTCTTTGAATCCCGCCATCAATACGTGATCATCGCCAATCTCTACCGGCAGGACTTCATCAAGAAAGGCTACACCATTCAGGGGAGCATCCATTATAGCGATGATCATGCCGGGCGATCGGATGAGGGCGGACTTCATTTCGACAAAAACGGCTTTCTCGTTCGGCCCGCGGCTATCGGCAGCTTCACTCCGCATAATTTGAAGATCGGCTACCTGGGCATTGCTGGAGACGGGCACATCGGACGATTGAATGTCTCCCATGCCTTTTACCAGGCCCTCGGTCGGGATGATCGAAACCCCATTGCCGGGCGACCGATCCGGGTGAATGCGCAGATGGTGGCGGCTGAACTTTCCGTTGACCGTGATTGGCTGAGGCTGAAGGGATCGTTTTTCTTCTCTTCGGGCGATAGCCGACCGCTCGATGATCGCGGCCGTGGGTTCGATTCGATCATTGACGCGCCGAATTTCGCCGGAGGGATTTTCGGCTTCTTCAACCGCCAGGGCATTCGGCTGACGGGAACGAATCTGATGCTGGTGGATCGAGATAGCTTGCTCCCGAGCCTCCGTAGCAGCAAGGACGAGGGTCAGGCCAATTTCGTCAATCCCGGCCTCTTTCTCTTTCACGTCGGGGCTGACGCCGAATTGACGCCCAAGCTGCGAGGATTCGTCAATGTGAGCGTTCTCAGATTTCATCGCACGGAGCCGCTCGAGTTGGTTTTGTTTCAAGCTCCGATTCGTCACGGCATCGGTGTGGATTACGGTCTCGGCGTTCTCTATCGGCCACCGCTCACGGAAAACATCGTCATCACGGCGGGCGCTTCGGCGCTCACACCATTTGCCGGATTCCGGGATATTTTCACGTCGAAGACTCTGCTCTCGACATTCGCTGCGGTGAGATTGACATTTTGAGACCGTGGAGGGCGTGACTTCGACGGGATGTGGAGAAGGGTTTCGCCGGAGAGGACGAAGATATGAGGCGAGCCATTGCATTAAAGGTCGGTGCGATGACATTGTTTGCCGGCGCGATCGTTTCGGCTGCCTTCGATTTGGATTCCACGCTTTCGGTGGGACAGCAGGCGAGGCTCTCGGATCAATCGGAGGAGGATGTCAAGGCCAAAAGCGCCGGATGCCTCCGTTGCCATCACCCTATGGATGCGCCCACGATGCACGAGTCGCCGGCGGTTCGTCTCGGCTGCGTGGATTGTCATGGTGGGGATGCCACCGTTGAGGTACCGGCGGGAGCGAAACCGGGTGAGCCGGCGTATGAGGAGGCAAAGAAAAAAGCCCACGTTCATCCACGCTTTCCTCGTCAGTGGGGCAAGGACGCGACTCCGGCGCGGGCAGCTAATCCGGTTCGGTCCTACACACTGCTCAATCGCGAATCCCCCGAGTTCATTCGCTTCATCAATCCGGGGGATTTACGGATCGCGCACCTGACCTGCGGGCAGAGCGGCTGTCATCCGAGCGAAGTTGCGACCGTGCGAAAGAGCATGATGGCTCATGGAGCGATGCTGTGGGGAGCGGCCCTCTACAATAACGGCTCCTTTCCGCTGAAAAATCCGCGCTTCGGAGAAGCCTACGGGTTAGACGGCACGCCGCAGCGGCTTCAGACCTATCCGCCGCCGACCGAAGAGGAGATGCGTCGCAAGGGCGTGCTGCCCTATCTCGATCCGTTGCCTCGATGGGAAATCACTCAGCCGGGCAATATCCTTCGCGTCTTCGAGCGCGGCGGCCGTCGGCGACTGGAGGTCGGTTTGCCCGATCGGGAGGAAGAACCGGGTAAACCCGATAAAGGCCTCAGCCCGCGTGGGCTGGGCACGCTCAATCGAACCGATCCCGTCTTCCTCGGTCTGCAGAAGACGCGCCTGTTCGATCCGACGCTGTGGTTTCTCGGTACCAATGATCATCCGGGAGATTATCGCTCCAGCGGATGTACGGCATGTCATGTCATCTACGCGAATGATCGGTTCGAGGCTCACTCCGGACCTTATGCACGGTTTGGCAATGAGGGGCGCAGTTTCAGCGCCGATCCGACGATACCCAAAAACGTCCCCGGCCATCCCATTCGTCATGTTCTCACCCGCGCCATTCCGTCCAGCCAGTGCATCGTCTGCCACATCCATCCTGGGACAACCGTGACCAATAGCTACCTCGGCTATATCTGGTGGGATAACGAGTCCGACGGGGAGTTGATGTATCCCCGAGAGGAGCGGAAACTGACGGCCAAACAAATTGATGAAATCCAGCGAGCCAATCCCGAAGGATCGGCAGTGCGCGGCCTTTGGTCTGATCCTGAGTTTCTCACCCGGCTCGTGGAACTGAATCCTCGATTGCGCCACAATCAATTCGCCGATTTTCACGGTCACGGCTGGGTCTTTCGCGCCGTCTACAAACGAGATCGAAAGGGACGATTACTGGATGCCGAGGGCCGCATCGTCGGCGAGGATGATCCGGACCGATTCAAGAAAGCCGTTCACCTGAAAGATATTCACCTCGAGAAGGGAATGCACTGCGTGGATTGCCATTTCGCTCAGGACAGTCACGGCAACGGCAAACTGTATGGAGAGGTGCGCAACGCCATCGAGATTGATTGCACGGATTGTCACGGGACGATCTATCGTCCGGCGACGCTCGTGACGTCGGGACCGGCGGCTCCTCCGGGAGGAACCAATCTGGCGCGATTACGAACGCCCTTGGGGCAGCGCCGCTTCGAATGGCGCCGAGGACGACTCTTCCAGCGTTCGATGGTCGTGCCCGGTCTCGAATGGGAGGTCGTTCAAGTCCGCGACACAATCACCCCGGGTTCGCCTCATTACAACGAGAAGTCACGACTGGCCAAGACGCTTCGCCGCGACGGCCAGCGGTGGGGCGATGTGCCGACATCCGAGACGGAGCTGGCCCATGCCAACAGCCGGATGACGTGTTTCTCCTGTCACACAGCGTGGGTGACCAGTTGCTTCGGCTGTCACCTGCCGATGACAGCCAACGTAAAGAAGCCGATGCTTCATAACGAGGGGGAGGTTTTGCGGAACTGGACTTCCTACAACTTTCAAACGATCCGCGACGATATTTTCATGCTCGGACGCGATGGTACGGTGACGGGACGACGCATCGCCCCCATCCGTTCCGCGTGCGCCGTGCTGGTCAGTTCGCAGAATCAGAACCGGGAGTGGATCTATTCCCAGCAGCAGACCGTATCGGCGGAAGGTTACAGCGGTCAGGCGTTCAGTCCCTTCGTCCCTCACACGGTGCGGGCGAAGGAAACGAAAGTCTGCACTGACTGCCACCTATCGGCTGATAATGACAACAACGCCTGGATGGCGCAGGTGCTCATGCTCGGTACGAACATGGTGAACTTCCTGGGCCGCTATGTCTACGTCGCCGAGGGAAAGGAGGGCTTTGAAGCTGTGGTCGTCACCGAACATGATGAACCGCAGGCGGTGATTGGGAGCACGCTGCACAAAATCGCCTATCCGACGAGCTATCGAAAACACATCGCTCGTGGCCGGCGCCTTCACGAAGCCTATCACCATCCGGGCAAGGACGTTCTCGCTCTTCCGGGTCATGGGACGGAGGTGCTCAGTGTTCAACTGCGCGGGGAATATCTCTATGCCGCGACGGGGCGAGGAGGACTTCGCATCTACGATGTCGCGCAGATTGATCAGAAGGGGTTTTCCGAGCGTATCGTGACGGCTCCAGTCTCCCCGCTCGGACAACGGTTCTACGTGAAAACGAAATACGCGACGGCTGTGGCCTCTCCTTCGACAATGGCCGTTGATCCCACGCGGCCTCATCGGCCCGAGAACGAAGAGGCCATCTATCGTGATGACAAACAGCCGATTCATCCCCTTTATGCCTTTCTCTACGTGACCGATAGGGAGGAGGGCCTCATCGTCATCGGCAATCCTCCGGGGAGCGAGATGGCGAAGCGAGCGGGCGTGGGCGTTTCCACGCTACTTGACGGAAATCCCGAGAATAACTTCCTCACGCGAGCCGTCACGTTCAATCCCGGCGGGATACTCTCCGGAGCCGTGAACATTACAATAGCCGGTGTGTACGCTTACATTTCCTGCGATCGGGGTCTGGTCATCGTGAGTCTCGACGATCCGCTCAACCCGCGCGTGGTGGCCGAGGTCGGTCCGCCGGCTATACGGCGGCCCCGCGCCGTAGCGGTTCAATTCCGCTACGCCTTCGTGGTTGATTCTGAGGGAATGAAGGTGATTGATGTGACATTCCCGGAGAAGCCGCGACCTGTTCCCGGAGCCGTCATCCCGCTTGCCGATGCGCGCAATATCTACGTGGCACGAACATACGCCTATATCGCGGCTGGTCGGGATGGACTTGTCATCGTTGACGTCGAACGGCCCGAGAAGCCCCGGCTCGATCAAGTCTATACGGCCGATGGCCAGATTAACGACGCCAACGATGTGAAGATCGGTATGACCAATGCGAGCGTCTTCGCTTACGTCGCCGACGGCAGGAATGGATTGCGCGTGATTCAACTCATATCGCCGGAGACGACGCCTACGTTTCTCGGTTTCAGCCCGCGTCCATCACCGATGCTCATCGCCACCTACCACACGCATGGGCCGGCTCTCGCCCTGTCCAAGGGTTTAGATCGAGATCGCGCCGTTGACGAGAGCGGTAACCAGATCGCCGTCTTCGGTCGGCGTGGCGCGCGTCCCTTCAACCGCGAGGAGATGCAGCGGCTTTACCTCCGCGAGGGCCAACCTTATTTCGTCACGAATGATCCACCGGGTCCACCCATCTCTGGGACGGAAAAGGCATTAACGCCTATGAGGGGATTGCTTCACGGCGATCCCTCTCCCTGGGGTCTGGCTCTTGGTCTCATTTCGGCCATCCTCGCGTGCATCAGGATGAAACGAACTCTGACCCGCCAGGCCAAATAGAATCCAGCGGGAGGACATCTCCCGTCTTTGTTTCGGACCGTTTGCCGGGAACTTCAAAACAATCCGGTTTCGATCCTCCGTGTGTTCTGAGGGCTGCCTGGACAACCCGAATGGATTTGGAAAGTTCGGAAAATGATCTGGCAAACTGGAGGCGCAGTGACGCGCAGGCCGGGAGCAATCAGGTGTCCTGATTTGCCCGCTTGCTTGGGCGGACGGATTAAACTACGCTTTGACATGGAATGGCGAGCAGGCACCAGGATTGGTTGCGGCAAGCGGAGAAGGATCTGGAGCATGCCCGACATGCGCTGGAGGATGCTGATCTGGAGTGGGCGTGCTTTGCCGCACAGCAGGCGGCAGAAAAGGCGGTGAAGGCACTGTATCAAAAACTCGGGGCCAGTGCCCGAGGCCATTCGGTTGCCATGTTGCTCTCCCAGCTTCCACCTGGTGTGGCGGTGGATCAAACGCTGATTGATAAGGCGAAGGTGCTGGACAAACATTACATCCCGCCGAGGTATCCCAACGCTTATCCGAGTGGCGCGCCCTTTGAGTATTACACTCATGAAGAGGCGGCGCGAGCGATCGAATATGCTGATGCGATCGTCGGATTCTGTCGAGATCGAATACTTCCCTGATCGCGAGGTCTGGGAAGAACTGCGGGCGTTTGCCGCCCAACTGCGACGGCAACATCCGGAGATCGAGAAGGTGCTTGTCTTTGGATCATTGGTGCGCGGCGATTGTGTCCCCGGCAGTGACGTGGATCTGCTGGTGGTGCTGCGCGAATCAAATGTGTCCTTTCTGGAAAGGATCCCTCAATATACTCCCTCGAATTTTCCGGTAGCTGTGGACGTCTTCCCCTATACGTGCGAGGAATTGGAACACATGCTCAGGGAAGGCAACACTTTCATCCAGGAAGCCCTGGCCGAAGGAATAGAAGTGCCGAGCGAGGGGGGAAGCAGGGCGGACGAAGCTTCATGAGTACAACTGCCAGCCCCTTCAAACGTGATGAGAGGACGTTCCATTTCTCTCCCTCCTCTCAGCCAAGGTGACACTTTATATTGCCGCCTCAGATCCAATCGCTAGGGTGAATAAAACGAAGGATCGTGCGTTCTTGCCGGCATAGCGCCGTTAAAAACCCCCTGTCATCTGAAACGGCTTCCTTGCCTGAAATCAGGGCATCTCGCGCACTTCGCCATCCCCACGGGCTCAGCTCATGCCACGATGGAACTATCGTCTCCCCAGTCGGGTCAAGCGACCTGACGCGACGCACGGGATCCGCGCTTTCATCCTGTGGCTCGCCGGTCATGCGATAACGCCATGTCCCATATACAGCGCGCGGGTGGAGTGGGCCAACCTTCTTGTGCTTGATACTGTGATATACGGGCTAAGCCATTCGACCGGTGGATCATGTCCCAGCATGCTTCGGCCCCATGCTCCCGCACCTCATGCACCAAGATGAGAGGACATTTCGCTGGATGCTCCTTCCCGCCTCTTGATGGCGCTCGATCCGGCTCGTTGAAGCCGTCACGGGAGTTCCGCCGAACACCCGATCGTCTGCAATTAGCGGAAGTGTTGATGAAGCTCGCCCATCAGCGTGGCGAACCTGGTGGGTTCGAAGCGCTCCGGGCGTTCGAGATAATCGAGCAGCCTCGTGAGGGCCGATTGCACGGCGGGCTCGACGGCGACTCCTCTGGTTGAGGAGAGGGCGTCGAGCGACATCACCGCTTGTTCGGCGGCACGAACACCCGCGAATCCAATTCTCTCGCCGTCCCCGGAGATGTTCCGTAACAGGGCCTGCGTTACCTGATCCGTCAAGGGGGTGGTAACAATCTTACCGAGGATGCGTTCGACGATGGCCTGGGTCTGTTTGATCGCGGCGCTGATTTTCTCCCGCTCGACCGTTGGTTGGCTGAGGAGCATGCTGAGGGTGGCGATTTGCTCGTCAAGCGTCCTGCCCTCATCTGGGGCAATCACGCGCACGAGATGTCGAAAGACGGCGGCACGGGCTGTATTCCAGGGCGGACGTCCCGGCGCGTGACTGTAACCGCGACGTTGTCTCCAACTGGGTTCGCGCAGATCGTGGTGGCAACTGTAGCAATCGTACTCAGCGAATTCCGGCCAGGTGGGACTGGAGACGCGCCGGGCCAGCTGGTTCAAAGTCTCTCGCAGGGCGACGGCTTGTCCCACAGCCCAGGCAGTCAGGCCGAAGGCCTCGCGCTTGGGACGCGCTCCCTTCCAATTGTCCTCGCTCCGCCAGTGCGGCGGCATGGCGAGCGTGAAATACTCCAGCTCGAAGATGAGGTCGGGATGGCCGGCGGCGATCAGCTCATGATTGACGGTCTTCTCCTCATCGCCCAGATGACAGGACAGGCAGAGTTCAGCCCGCCTGACGGGATGACGCGTGTCATACATGCCGACGGCGACCGATTGTTCGTGCGTCCAGTCGCGGGTCGTGTGAGGCCCGAGCCATTTCTCGGCGGGGCCATGACAGCTTTCACAGCTCACGCCATCGCTCAGATCGAACGTGCGAGCGCGACGCTCCGGTGGGACACTCAGGGCATGGCAGGGAAGGCAGCGCCGGCTCTGCTCCGGCTTCTCCTCCATCCCAAGATTTCGCGCGATCAATTGTGATCTTTCCGTGAGCAAAACCTGATAGGCTTTGGCGTGTTTGTCTTTGAGCACCCAGGTGGTGTACTCGTTCTGCTGGATGCGACTTTCTCTGTCGGAGGCCGGAGTCACGGCGCCATGACAGGCCGTTGAACTGCAGGCTCCGGGGCCGGTGTATCGCGCCGGTAGCGTCTGGCCGTTGGCGACGGCCGAGGAAGAGGAATCGGGGGGAGCCGTCTGTTTGCGGATCAGGCTAAAATAAGCCGTGAGAAATGCCGCTGCCATCAGGCCCGCAAGGGCAATTTTTTTCATGTTCACCGTTATCCTCTCTCCGGTAGGTGCATTCTTGAGTCCGGGGGTGGGATCGGCGGGTGCTCTCTCCGCTCTCCTGATTCACCCATCACCGCTCACCCGCGTGAATGCTATGGAAAAGGCAAGGTCAAGTCAACGAGAAACAAGCCCGGGGCGAGCGGTCTCCGACACTGGCAGATGATTCAACGGGCGCGGGCGAAAGGTACCACCCGTTAATACAACGGACACAGCAGACCGCTCATCCCTCTAGGGCCGGCATCATTGAGGTCAGCCACAAGGGGGTTCATGAGATGGCGCCAGCCGTGGTGGTGAAAAATTTTTCGCGTATCCTCTCCGCAGCTCTCCCCGGTCCAAATAAGATCGTAACTTCTCCTGTCGCTGCATGCCGCTCGGTTTGACCTGGTCTGGCGCCGTCGCTAAATTGACTTGCTCAGGAGCCGTTGCTATAGTAGGCGGGCGAGTTGTAGGATCACCGGCGCTTTTCGATTGCGGAGGTTGAAAGTGGGAAGGCTCGCCCAAACCGGAGTTCAGCTCAGGCGCTTTCGATGATTCCGTCATCGCTTGATCAAAGCGGTTCAAGTGCTTCGTCGGAGAGGCCGCCTGACCGCGGTGAAGAGAAAGGGGGCCCGGGCGGTGAGCTTCTCACACCGGATGACCTTTCGGCCTATCCGATTTTCCACGAAGTTCCCCGGAAGCAACTGGAGCGGCTCTTCGAGTGGAATGAGCGGGCTGTTGTGCGTCGGCGGTTTCGTCCCGGCGAGATCGTCTGTCGTCAGGGGGACTACGGCTCGACGGCCTTTTACATCGTGCGGGGGCGGGTCGAAGTCTTCATCACGAGCCCCATTGCCCATGCCAGGAGTCAGAAGCAGGAGGGGAAGAGAGGCTGGCTCTCGGGACGGGTTCGGAAATTTGCCACGTTGCTCCTGTCGGCTCGGGAGGACCCGCGTGAGGAAGAAGAGTTTCGCCGCTATATTCCGATTGATGCGCCCATTGACCTGGCGATGGATGAACCGGTTGGCCAGTTGCATGATGGGGACCTTTTTGGTGAGATGACGTGCTTGAGCTTCTATCCTCGCTCGGCGACGGTGCGTGCCGTGACCGACTGCGAGATGCTGGAGATGGAGCGAAATGTCCTCGAGCTGCTCAAGAAGCAGTCGAAGACGTTTCGGGAGAAGCTGGAGCGCGACTACCGGCAGCGGGCGCTCGACACGCATCTGCGGAGCGTGCGAGAGTTTGCTTCATTGCCCGACGATTTCTTGGACGAGTTACGGGCGCGGGTCGAGCTTGTCTCTTATGATCCCGGCGAGGTGATCTGTCGTCAGGGAGAGCCGGCCGATAGTTTCTATCTCATCCGCCTCGGCTTTGTACGCGTGAGTCAACAACATCCCGGAGGAGAAATTGTCCTGGCCTATCTCTCTCGGGGGCAGTATTTCGGCGAAATCGGTCTTTTAAGCGGAGGGGTGCGGACGGCGACCTGCACAGCGCTGGATCATGTCGAGGTGGTGCGCCTGCGCAAGGACGACTTCGTCGCTCTCATCGAGCGATTCCCTGCGATTCGAGCCCAGCTCGAAGCCGAGGCTCAGCGGCGGATCGAGGCCACTCAGCGGCTGACGCGTCAGGTTACGGACCTTCCCCTGGACGATTTCCTCCAGCAGGGACTGATGAACGCGCAGAATGTCCTGCTCATTGATCTCGAGCGCTGCACCCGGTGCGATGAGTGCGTGAAAGCCTGTGCTGCAGCTCATGACGGAGTGACGCGATTGATTCGTGACGGGCTCCGCTATGACAAATATCTCGTGGCCACATCCTGCCGACAATGCACCGATCCGGTCTGTATGATTGGGTGTCCGGTGGGGTCAATCCGTCGGCGAGAATCCCTGGAGATCGTCATCGAGGACTGGTGCATCGGATGCGGGAAGTGCGCGGCGCAATGTCCGTATGGCAATATCAATATGCATGAGTTTGAGGTGGCGCGTCGGGGTCCCTCCGAGCGCATGACCGTTCCCCTTCCGGTCATTGAGCGAAAAGCGGTGATCTGCGATCTCTGCGCGCCCCTGGGGGAGCCAAGCTGTGTTTATGCGTGTCCCCATCAGGCGGCCCTGCGCGTCAATCCCCGGGAATTCTTCTTTGCCCAGGGGGAGCACGCACGCCCCCTATGACAGTGAAAAGGTCATGGTGGGAATGGTTCACTCCATCGAGCCCGGGCGATCGAGATGATCATTGACCGCACGCATCGGCGATGGATAATCGCCTGCCTGCTCATTGTTGTGGTTGGCCTGATCATGTTCATTCCCTATGCCGCATGGGCGGTGCCCGGTCCACGAGGAGGGAGCGCCCTCGGTCTTGCGTATGGCATTACGGGTACGGCGTTCATCGTCGTCTGCGCCCTGCTTGGAGCCCGTAAGAAAGTTCCCACCTGGCGCGTCGGTCGAGCGGAGACGTGGGTGCGGGCGCACCTGTGGCTGGGAATAGCGAGCCTCCCTTTGATTCTCTTTCACAGCGGATTTCGTTTTGGCGGGACAATAAGCACCATTCTAATGGTCCTCTTTCTCCTGATCGTGGCTAGCGGTATTGTCGGGATGCTGCTCCAGCACTACCTCCCCCGAAAGATGTTGAACGAGCTGCCGATGGAGACGGTGTACGAGGAGATCCCCCATGTGCTCGATCAGCTTCGACTGGAGGCCGGGCTCCTCGTCTGGAGCGCCTGTGGATCGCTTGTGGAGGAAGGACTCTCGCTTCAACGGGTGCTCAGGACCGTGAAAGAGACCCTCGATCATCATCGCAAGGCAGCAGATGCGGGGCAGCCGCCGGGTCCGTGGCCTCCACTCCTGACGGCGTTTTACCGGGAACTCGGTCTCCGTCGTCTGTCTCTGGAAGAGGTGCGCGATCTCATGGATGAAATGATCAAAGGCCGCTCGACGGAGGTCGCGGAGATGCCGCCATCCGACGGCCTCCGGCTGAAAGAGTTCTACCGGGATGTCCTGAAGCCGTATCTGGCGGACTCCTGGGATCGGAATGGGCCGCTCAGCGATCCCCGCCGATGCGATCTGGCTTTTTCCCGTCTCAGGGCGACGGTATCACCGGCCGTGCACGGTATTGTCGCGGATCTCTCCGAACTGTGTCTGGAGCGAAGGCAACTGGAGCGTCAGCGGCAGATGCATCGGTGGCTGCAGGGATGGTTGTTCGTCCACGTACCGCTTTCGATGGCGCTTCTCGTGCTAACGGCGATCCACGCAATCATGAGCCTGCGGTATTAAAACGGCGAGATCAACTCAGATTACGGCCACTCGCTTCGCCATGGGATGGATCGAGTCTTCACTTGACGAGCGAGAGCGAGCGGGAGAAAACGATGGCTCGACCACGGACACAAAAAACGCTGGCGCGGCGGATTGACCGGGACTATTTCAAGAAGCAGCATCCCTTCCGCCGTTGGCGGAGGATTCTCTCCTATACTGGTGTTGGAGTCTCAATTGGAGCTGTCATCCTCATTGCGCTTTTTCGCCGGGAAGATCTCTACATGAACGGGCCGGTGGCAACCGCGCACCAACTCTTCGCCCGCGATTGTGTTCTGTGTCATCAGGGGCAAGCGGGAGCCGATCACGTCCCGGTATCGCCTGAGGGAACAAGGGGAGCTCAATCGGGGCTCGAACGAGCGGCGTCCGTTTCAGTTGATCGGAGCTGGAGGTTCTGGCGAGACGTGACTGACAGCGCTTGCGTGCCCTGTCATGCTGCACCCCGACACCATGTCAATGAAACGTTCGCGCCGGGGTGCAACGGCTGTCATGAGGAGCACAAAGGGCGTGCCATCCTCTCACGCGTTGACGACCGTTTCTGCCTTCAGTGCCATGCTGACCTGCGAACGACCACCGGGAGGATGGACGTTGTCCTGGAAGGAGGGAGGCGCATAACTTCCTTTTCTCTGGACCATCCGGAATTTGCCGTTGCGGTGAGAGGGGATCGTCAGATTGTTCGTCGCCGCCTCGATGATCGGGAGAAAGTGAGCGACACGACCCCTATCGAGTTGAACCACGCGGTGCATCTCAAGCCCGCTCTTTCAGGACCGGAGAAACAACCGGTTCAGATGAGGTGCGGCGATTGTCATTACGCGGACTGGTCGGGTGCCTACATGCAACCGATTCAGTACGAGCGGCACTGCATGGCCTGTCATCTGCTGGAATTTGACGCTCGATTTCAGCCGAGCCCTCGTCGGAAGGAAGAAGCTCTGGCGGCTTATCGGGCGGGACGGTTCGCTGAGTACGTTGCCGAGCATCCTGATCAATACCCGGTCGTGCCACATGGCGATCCCTCGATGATCCGAACGTTTTTGCAGGATCGGTATGCCGAATACCTCATGCAACACCCCGATGTGGCTGGCCGCGGCGAGGTTCGGATTGAAGGCCGATTGCCACGACGACCGCTCTACAAACAGTTGCCGGTGACGGCGCGGGCGTGGGTGGATGAACAGGTTCGTATTGCCGAGACGCTTCTGTATCGTAAGACCTGTCGGGAATGCCACCGGGTAGTAGAGAGACCGGGGGAACTGGCTCAGATTGTTCCTCCTCAGATCCCGGCCCGATGGTTTCCTCACAGTCGGTTCAGTCACGAGACTCATCGTGAAGTAAGCTGCCTCGCCTGCCATTCTGCTGCCCGGACGAGTCAGACCACGCGCGATATTCTCGTTCCCGGCATTGCTCTGTGCCGCTCCTGTCACGCACCGGGAAAGGCGCGTGCTGACTGCGTGGAATGTCACTTCTATCACAGCAAGCAGGATCGGGAAGACTTCAATGGCCCGTTCACGATTGAGGAGATCACGCGGCATCGGAGTCCGGTATCATCAGGTCAAAAATAGCCGGGAGGGCGCATGACGAGGAGCGCCACACGCAGCGCAGGATGTCGCGTCCGGGAAGAAATGATGATTCTCAGAGGAGGCCTTGCGCGGAGGCAAGCGGTAGTGATATTGTGAGCGGCGTCCCGGAGAGAGTCATGCGAATTGCCTTGATCGGGTACGGCAAGATGGGTCAAGAGATCGCGCGAGCCGCAGCCGACGCGGGCATCGAAGTGGGCGCGATCTTCACATCCCGGAACAATGCCAGCGGGCAAGGACTCACTGCCGACGCGCTCCGAGAGATAGATGTCTGTCTCGACTTCAGTACGCCCCAAACGGTGTTCACGCATCTTCGGGCGCTGGCGCAGGTCGGGAAACCCGTTGTCGTTGGGACGACGGGCTGGTATGACCGTTTAGACGAAGCCCGTCAGGTGGTGGAACACGCGGGCATCGGCTGTGTCTACGCACCGAACTTTTCCATCGGGGTGAATCTCTTCTACCGCCTGATTGCCCAGGCCTGTCGGCTTTTTTCGCCATACCCGGACTTCGATCCCTACGTCGTTGAATATCATCATCGGGCGAAGGCCGATTACCCGAGTGGGACGGCCCTCCGGCTGGCTGACATTTTGCTGGAAAATCTCACGGCCAAGGCGCGGGCAGTTACAAGACTGAGTGGGCGGCTGGCCGACGAGGAAATTCATGTTGCGTCGGTTCGCGGCGGCGCAGAGCCGGGCAGACACGTTGTCGGTTTCGATGCGCCTTATGAAACTATCGAGATCGTTCACTCGGTGCGGCAGCGTCGGGCATTCGCCATGGGGGCGCTTCTGGCGGCGCGATGGATTCGCACGCGGCGCGGATTCTACCGGTTTGATGATCTGCTCGAGGAATCGCTTTCCCTTTGAGTCCGGCAGAGCCGCATGTTGACCGAGATGCACTTTTCATTCCCTGTCTTGGGAGGAAGACGATGATGTCCTCACACGAGCGATTTCGTGGTTGTCATGTGGCACTGGTGACACCCTTTCGCCAGGATCTCTCGGTAGATTATGACCGTCTCAAGGCGTTGGTCAATTTTTTGCTGGAGCGGGGCGTGGATGGGATTGTCCCCTGCGGGACGACCGGGGAAAGCGCCACGCTGCAAGCCGATGAGCAAGAGAATGTCATTCGCGCCGTCGTCTCTTGCGTCCGCGGGCGGGTACCGGTCATCGCCGGGGCGGGAACCAACTCAACCCATGAAGCTATTGCTCTGGCCAGGCGAGCGGAGGCTGCCGGAGCCGACGCCATTCTCTCGGTAACGCCGTATTATAACCGGCCCACTCAGGAGGGTCTCTACCGACACTATCGCGCCCTGGCTGAAGCCGTGACACTCCCGATCATCCTCTACAACGTGCCGGGACGAACCGGGTGCAACCTTGAACCGACGACGGTCTGTCGCCTGGCGGAACTCCCCAACATCATCGGGATCAAAGAAGCATCGGGAAATTTCAATCAGATTATGGAGCTGATTCGCACCAGACCGGAAGGATTCCTCGTCCTTTCGGGTGACGATAGCTTCACACTTCCGATTCTCGCGCTCGGGGGAGATGGCGTCATTTCCGTTGTCGCCAACGAAGTCCCCCGCGAAATGCGCGCTCTGGTTGAGGCGGCGCTTCGAGGGGACTTTGCGACAGCCCGCGAATGGCATTACAAGCTCCTGCCGTTGATGACTGCCAACTTTCTCGAAGCCAATCCGATTCCCGTCAAAGCGGCGCTCGCCCTCATGGGACTTGTGGAGGAGAATTATCGGCTGCCGCTCTGCCCACCGAGCGATGCGACCCGCAACCGACTGAAGCGTATTCTCGAAGACCTCCAGCTCCTTCCGGTGACGGTATGAACATCAACGAACTGCAAGCGGAGATCGAGCGACTGTATGACTCTTCCCCTAAGGGTGATGCCGAAAAGGCTCGCCCCATCTTCGAGGAATTTATCTCGCTCCTGGACCGAGGGGATATTCGGGCGGCTGAACCAGTCGGAGACCGATGGGTCGTTCACCCCTGGGTGAAGAAGGGAATTCTGCTGGGCTTTCGGATTGGACAGATTCGAGATTATTCATTGCGACCTTATTGGCGGTTCTTCGATAAGGACACATATCCGCTGAAGGAGTTCGATGGCCGCGACGATCTTATTCGCATCGTTCCTGGAGGGAGTTCGGTTCGTCGAGGGGCGTTTCTGGGACCGCACGTTGTCGTTATGCCGCCGTCGTATATCAACGTGGGGGCTTACGTGGGAGAAGCCACGATGGTGGACTCCCATGTTCTCGTTGGCTCCTGTGCGCAAATTGGCAAGCGCGTCCACCTGAGTGCGGGGACGCAAATTGGCGGCGTGCTGGAACCGGCAGGGGCATTGCCGGTCATCATCGAAGATGATGTCTTCGTCGGCGGGAACTGCGGCCTCTTTGAAGGTGTGATCGTTCGGCGACGGGCTGTGCTGAGCGCGGGTGTCATCCTCACGGGATCCACGCCCGTTTATGATCTCGTGCGCGAGACAGTCTATCGCCGGACCGAAACGGAGCCCCTGATTATCCCCGAGGGGGCTGTGGTCGTTCCCGGCGCTCGCCCGGCCGAAGGGGAGTTCGCTCGCACGCGCCAACTCCTGATAGCTGCGGCAGTCATCGTCAAATATCGTGATGAGCGAACGGATGCACGGACGGCCCTGGAGATGAGCCTGCGGTGAGTGAGATCAACGGATTGCCTCCCAGGGGTCGGAAGTTTCTCCGCGAACTTCAGTCGGAGAAGGGAAGAGCCTGATCAGGGCTTGCGTCCCTTGCTCTCCAAGGCCCCTGGCTACCGCATCGCTAAATAACGAAAAAGCCAGCTCGGTTCCCGGTAAGGACAGGCCGAGCGGCCGGAGAAGTTCCTGAACGAGGCGGAGGTCCTTGTGCTGAAGGCGAATCATGAAGCCGGGGGTGAAATCGTTTTGCAGGATCTTCGGCCCGAGCTGCGTTAGCATCCACGAAGCAGCAGCGCCGCTTGAGACAACGCGCAACGTGGTCTCCAGGTCAAGACCAATCACGCGTGCCATTTGTAGTCCCTCCACCATTGCCAGGATGTTGAGAGCACAAATGACCTGATTGACGAGCTTCGTTTTCTGGCCGGAGCCGCTTGGTCCGGTATAGATGACGGTTTTGCCCAGGGCGTGGAAGATTGGCAGGCATTGCTCGTAGGCAGACCGAGATCCACCGACCATGATCGTAAGAGTGGCATCGCGGGCCCCCTTCTCACCACCGGTAACCGGGGCGTCGAGCAACTCGCAGTCTTTCTCCCGAAGGCGATGAGCCCACTCAACGGTCGCAGCGGGAGAGACGGTGCTCATATCAATGACGATGGTTCCCGGTTGAATCCCCTCGCACACCCCCGCCGGCCCGAAGAGGACGGCTTCAACATCCGGCGTATCGCTGACCATTGTGATGATGACGTCGGATCGGGAGGCGACCTCCCGGGGACTATCGGCAACTTCGGCTCCCGCCTGAACCAGCGGCTGACACTTCGAGGGCGTGCGATTGTGGACCGTAAGCGCGTAGCCCGCTTTGACGAGGTTCAGGGCCATCGGTCTACCCATGATTCCCAGGCCAATAAAGCCGATTCGCATCTTATCCCTCCCGAACGTGACATTGAGCGGCCGATCCCGCTCGCTAACGGTTGTGCTCTCGTGGAGCTGGTAGCCGTTGCAAGCCTGAAAGAGCCTTTTGAACGCCGACTGTTTTCCCCTTCGTGTCCATGGGCAACTGTAGAGACGGAGTCCACGGCTTATTGGATCCCCGCTCTCCGCCCCAGCTCCTTCACCTGCTGAAGCACGAGAAAGTCGTCCCGGCTGGGAATGAATTCGAGGCCGATGAACCCCCGGTATCCTGATTGAACAATAGCTTGCAGGATGTTGCCGTAGTTGATCTCACCGGTTCCAGGCTCGTGCCGACCGGGCACATCAGCGATGTGAAAATGGCCGATGCGAGCGATGTTTTTGGTGATGGTTGTAATGAGATTTCCCTCGGAGATTTGTTGATGATAAATGTCGAAGAGAACCTTGACCGAGGGACTGTTGACCTGGTCAATGATTTCAAAGGCTTCGTCGGAGTGGACGAGGAAATAGCCCGGGTGATCAACCTGGACGTTGAGGGGTTCCAGAAGAAGCGTTACGTTGGCCTCTTGAGCCAGTGGGGCCACTTCTTTGAGCGCGGCGATGCAATTTTGACGCTGCCGCTGGCGTGAAAGGTGAGGAAGGGTATTGCCTGTGAGAATGATGAGTGCTCGACCGCCCAGTTTCCGCAGAACTGCGATACTGGCCGTCACCTCAGCGATGAACTCGCGCCGTTGCCGAGGATCAAGTGGCGATTTGTTACTGGGGCCAGCGACACCGCCATTGCCGTTAATGCAATTGAGAGTGAGTCCCAGTTCGCGGATGGTCGAGGCGAGGGTTTCAAGATCCTCGCGATGCCAGTCAGTGAACTCAAAGGCGCGGAAACCGGCCTGGTGCAGGAGCCGGAGTTTTTCACGCGTTGATTTTCCCCGGAAGAATCCCCAGAGCATGAGCGAGAAAGTAATTAACGGGGCTTGGGGAAAAGGAGAGGGGAACGACGGGTTATCTGCGTCCGATAAGCTTTTGCAGACTACTCTTTCCCCTTCTGTTTCGACCTGAGCACGGAGAGGCTCTCCCCCCGCTAAGGAATTCCCCCCAATCCGACCGCCGCCACGCGACTCTCCTGAACAACCGTGATGTAGCTCGTTCGGGCGGCGCGCTAACTGCGAGCGAGAGCTGTCGAAGAAAGCCGAGATTCGAGCGGCTGGGTCCGAAAGGAAGGGAAGGGCAGAGAGCCCCGTTAAAGCTCTATCTATGAACTGTCGCCTCGTTAGGTCGGTCATGCCAAGACTTTAGTTGATCAGTGCGAGTTGTCGCAAGCGATGCCTCACGTGATTGCCCAAACCCCAGGAGTCACGCCGTTGGTTCAAAAACTTAAAGACGCGCGCGTGGGCCACAGAGCTGTCGTTGTCCTCTGCTTGGGCTCTCGTTCGGGTCTAGGGAAGCGGTGCGCGTCGCCTGTCGTGGGGTCCGCTATGGCCGACTTTTAAATTGCCCGCTTGCAGGAACCGACATGTGGGGTGGGAATAAGCCTTGCCCACAGGCGAGTCTCGTTGAGCTTGACTTAGTTCGTACGGACCCTGCGTCAGCAGGAGACCGAATATAGGCCGTGCCGATCAAAAGCGAGGCCTGGGACCCGTGGTGGAAAATGATTGCAGACGGGATTGCCGGCGGATGGCATTGAAAGGACCGCAGTTTCTGCCCCTTCTGTGGCTCAAGCAATCCGGATGGGATCCTCGATCAAGCGAGATTCGATCTCACGACCTTCTGGCCTATACCTCGGGCCACTTGTGTCCGTGTCTACCTTCTGCCACTTCCGGGGAACCTTTTTGATCCCAATGGGGAAGATCGTAAGAGCCCCTTCTTTGCTCAGATGGAGGCGGAGGAAATTCTTATAGTCCTGGATCCGCAGCGACGAGAAAGCTTCATTGGCATGTCTGCCGAAGATATTCAGCGACACAAACAAGTACAGCCCCATAATGAAAGAACCAACAAGCCATCCGCCAGTAAACGTTATGATCGCTGTGAGAATAAAATGACAGACCGAATGAGGGACAAATTCGAAGGCCTGTACGCTCACACAATTTCCGATCCAGGCGACAACTAACGCTGCTCCGAGATGAACTATAGCATGAATGATTCCAGCCGCCCACCTATAGATCTTATTGTGCGTATCGGTGAAAAGAATAAATCCCGCCACGATCACAAATAGCCAGACGATGGCCGAGGGGCTGCGAACCAGGTCGCCAAGTGCGCTCCATACAGCGCCGATCAAATTTGTGAACTCGTAGAGACGATGCGGCATGCTCCAGTTGAGCGCGGTATACAGGATTCCGGGCATGATGCCGAACCAAGGATTTGGGACCAGGAAAAAGAGATTTCGAAGCGATAGGCATCGCGACACGTTTCGGCTTGGGAATTCAGCTTTTAACCGGAATCGGCGTTTCTTCCCATCCGACCAGTATTCGATTTCGTCCACGTTCTCGCCGTGCGTTGGGTGAAGGAATGCTCCACCGCCGCCGGCGATGATGAGGTGAATCTGACCATCATCGGATTCGTGTCGCCGATAGTGGTGGATGTCGCCCGTGAGCTTAAGGACGACCCTCGCCCCCTGTTGGGCGATGAGTTTTCGCTCAAGATAGGCCAAATTATTTTCCAGGCGCGGATCGTAGATGTTGGCATAGATCCAATCTGGCTTGGGCGTGCAGAGGATGACACGGTCGCCGGATTTCATCTGGCGAGCGACGTTCTGAAAGTACTCAAGCTGCGGTGTGTCAATATCGGCTTCCAGTTGAATATCAACTCCGAGGAGCCACCAGCGGTGCGGGAGCTTGAGCGCGAAATAACTGCGCGTTTGGAAAGTGCGCCACCCACTCCATCGCCTTCGGGGATACCTCTGGCAGAATAACCGCGTGAAACTGACCAGACCGTCGTACCAGTCATGATTGCCCGGGATTGCATAGAGGTGAGGAGAGGATTGGTCATGGGTCTGTGGCTCAGGGAAAGCGGCCTGATACGGCGCGACCAGTCGTTCCTGATAGTTCTCGCGACTGGCTTCGGGATAGACTTCATCTCCACCCATGATGAGGATGTCGCCCCGCCGCGTTTCGTATTCTTCGCCCTGCGAGCCTCTCAGCGGCAGCCTCTCTCTCGCCAGCAGGCACGCCACCGTATATGTCGGGTTCCATCCATCTCCCAGATCGGCCACATAGTCAATCCAGAGTTCGCTCAGATGACTATAATCAAACACCTCCTGAGGGGCCACCAGTGACTCGATCACACGATAGTCCACCCTGGAACCGAGCAACAACGAAGTGGCCACCTGGATGCCGGTCTTTATGAGCGGAATCGGATCGTACCAATTAACCATGTCTATCTTCCGCGGATCGTTTTGCTTTGGCATAGTCTCGAACCTCCCGTCTGTGAAGGAAAGGGAATTACTCCCGAGCTTATTCTGTAGGCCCGGAGTTTGGACCATTCTTCATCAGGGCTCGCAAAACGTCACAGCTTCCGGTGGCGGACCAAGAAAAGAACTGGAATTTGTGAAGCGTCCGACCAGCCATCGGTCTTCCCCTTAATATTCGGATAAGTACTCCTGCACAGCCCTCACCACCACGAAAAGGATCAAGAGGTATCTTCAAAGCAGAAATAGCACAGTGCCAAACCGACTTTCAATCTTCCCCAATGGGTTTTTGTAAGTCTGGAGATAGGGACTTGTGTTGTGGTAATTTGTGGGTGTGTGTTGCCGTCTGCCGCAAGGAATTGCCCGGGCCCGGATCGGGTGTTGGCTCGGTCTGTTGCTGGCGATGCCGTTTATCGTTCGGGCTGAGCGATTGCCGATCAAGACCTACACCACGGCCGACGGCCTGGCGCATGACCGGATTAGACGGATCGTCCGGGACTCGCGTGGGTTCCTCTGGTTTTGTACCGTTGACGGATTGAGCCGTTTCGATGGCTTTCGCTTAATAAGTTACGGCAGAGAACATGGGCTCCCCCATACAGTCGTTACTGATCTGGTGGAGACTCGGCACGGCCAGTACTGGGCAGCGACCTTCGGAGGCGTGTGCCGATTCAACCCCCGAGGCCGCCCGACGTCCGTCGTCCGTAGCTTGGTGCCGAAGGCTCAGAATCACCAGCCACAAGCAAACGAGCACGCCCAAGGCGTGCGCTCCCAGACGGTCAAACGCCAGAGGACGACGGGCCAACCGTTGTTCACCGTATATCCTGTTGGCAATGACACGGCCACAAATCACGTCGAGGTTCTCTACGAAGACCGTGCTGGACGGCTGTGGGCCGGAACCTGGGGTGGTCTGTTCTGTCTGGATGATCCTCACGGGCAGGGGGCGTTTCGTCGCGTTCCGCTGAATCACCCGTCCAGATCGGGAAACCTGCAGGTACGGGCGCTGCTCGAAGACCGAGACGGGAGCCTCTGGATTGCGACGGAGTTCGGCCTGGTGCGTCGCTTGCCCGATGGCCGGATGATCCATTACGAAGTTCTCGTCCACTCGTTGCTCGAAGATCGTGAGGGGCGATTGTGGCTTGGAGGAGACCGCGAGGTGTTTGTGCTCAAGCCGACGCCGGTGACTACTATTGGTGCAGGCGACCGGTTCCCGTGGCGAAGTCTGACCGATCACCGCACGGGCGGGCCAATGCTATTGCCGATCAATCCCGGCCAAGCCGTTCGATTCTCCGCTGCTCATGAGTGGCCCCGCGACCGTATTCTGGATCTGCATGAGTCTTCCGATGGGCGGATCTGGATCGCCGTTGATTACGCCGGCCTGATCGAATTTGACGGCCGCAGGTTTCGCCGTTACACCACCGCCCACGGCTTGAGTAGCAACTGGCTCGCTTCAATCGCCGAAGACCGCGAGGGCAACCTGTGGCTGGGGACTTTTGCCAACGGCGCGATGAGACTGGCCCGGCAGGGCTTCTTGAGCTATCTCGAAGCCGATGGGTTGGAGAATGCGCGTATTCTTTCGATTTTTGAGAATCAGGCGCGCCAGTTGTGCGCCGTCAGTGATCGTGGGTTCTTCCATTGGCTTGACCGTGGGCGATTCAAGGCAATCCAACCTCGCGTACCCGAACCGATGAGAATGTCCTGGTACCACGTTCCGCTGCAGGATCATACGGGGCAGTGGTGGGTGCCTACCGACGCTGGCCTGTATCGCTTCCCGAAGGTGAACCGCATCGAGGAACTCGCACGGGTGCGTCCCCAGGCCGTCTATACCGCCCGTGACGGGTTAAGTGGCAATGATGTGTTCCGCCTGTTTGAGGACTCGCGAGGAGATCTATGGATCGGCACGAGTTCTGATACACGGGACCGATTGACGAGATGGGACCGGTCCACCCAGACGTTCCATCGCTACACGGAAGCGGATGGACTGCCGCCCTTCCACACGCCGAGCGCCTTTTGTGAGGATGCTGCCGGGAATCTCTGGATCGGGTTCTGGCAAGGCGGTATAGCACGCTACGCGGCCGGCCGATTCACCTTTTTGACCACGGCCGACGGGATTCCTCCGGGTGAAATTACGGCCTTATTCCGCGATCGCGTCGGTCGGCTCTGGGTTGGAATCAACGGCGGTGGTCTGGCCCGCATAGAGAATCCCGAGGCAGATCGTCCACGACTGGTTACCTACACGACTGCCCAGGGGCTGACCAGTCATAATGTACGGTGCATCACGGAAGATCAGTGGGGACGTCTCTACATCGGGGCTGGGCGAGGCGTGACCCGACTTGACCCGAAAAGTGGCCGCCTGAAGCATTTCACCACCGCCGACGGACTGGTCAATAGCTATGTGAACGTCGCCTTCCGCGACCGTCATGATCGGCTCTGGTTTGGCACGTTACAGGGCATCTCCCGGTTCACTCCCGAAGTGGACCAACCGGAGGAGCCGCCGCCGGTGTGGATCAGCGGGCTGCGCATTGCCGGTGTCCCACATCCGGTCTCCGAGTTGGGAGAAACCGAGGTGCTGGGGCTCGAACTCGAACCGAACCAGAATCGTCTTGAAATTGACTTCGCCAGCCTCAGCTTCGGCGTCGGCGAGACGCTGCGCTACCAGTACAAGCTCGAGGGCGCTGATGAGGATTGGAGCGCGCCGACCGATCACCGGACGGTGAACTACGTGAATCTCACGCCGGGAACCTATCGCTTTCTCGTGCGAGCCGTGAGCGCCGACGGTCTCACCAGCCCAGCGCCAGCGACGGTGACCTTCAGGATTCTCCCACCCGTCTGGCAGCGGTGGTGGTTTTTGATGCTGGTAGGGGTGATCACAGGGTGGTCCGTTTATGCTCTTCACCGGTATCGTGCCCGGCGACTGGTGGAGCTGGAGCGCGTGCGCACACGGATTGCCGCCGATCTCCATGACCACATCGGGACAGGGCTCTCGCAGATGGCGCTGTTGAGCGAAGTCGTCAAGCAGCAGATTGGAACTCCGTCCGAGAAGGTGGAACAGTTGCTCTCGGACATCGCCAGAACGGGCCGGGAGTTAGTCGAAGCGATGAGCGATATCGTCTGGGCGATTGACCCTCGACGCGATGATCTGGGAAACCTTATTGCTCGCGTGCGCCAACTGGCCAGTGACCTCTTCGACCCCCAGGGGATTCGCTGGGAGCTTCAAACGTCCGAGGAACTTGAGAGAATCAAGCTCACTCCAGATCAGCGCCGCCACCTCTATTTGATCTTCAAGGAAGCGATCACCAACATCGTGCGTCATGCCCACTGTCGCTCTGTCTGGTTGAGTCTCACGCTGACCGATCACCGTCTGGCGGCAGAGATCCGGGATGATGGCCGCGGCTTCGTTGCTCTGGCTTCATCAGACCCGATGAATCCGGAACGCCGAGGGAATGGCCTCATGAACATGCGCGGGCGGGCGGCGGAGCTGAGGGGCGAGGTCAGCATCGAGACATCTCCTGGGGAGGGAACACGAGTGAAGCTGACGATCCCACTCAAATGAAAAGCTCGTTCAGGACGTCAGGCTGTCCTCAATCTGTTGGGTTGGAGGGAATCACCCAGGACGAGGAAACCACGTTCTTTCGGGTCGTTTGTTTCAGGGGCTCTTTTGAGGAGGAGCTTATCGTCTCCAGGTGTCGCATGACCATGCGATTGCCGAAGCGAACGAGGTGGGATAGCATAGGACCTCAGCTAAAAGCACAGGAATGTGTATGCCCGCCGACCAGCCAATCCGTGTCGCTGTCGTTGAAGACCAGCGACTCATGCGCGAAGGCTTGCGCCTGCTCATTGACGGCAGCCCCGGTTATCGTTGCGTGGGTGCCTTCGGTTCGGTGGAAGAAGCGCTCCGCGTGATTGACCGGGAGGTGCCTGAGGTGATGCTGCTGGACATTGAGTTGCCGGGAATGTCGGGTTCTGAGGGCGTCCGCCTGCTGAAAGAAAAATACCCCGGTATTCAAATTCTCATGCTCACGATCTATGATGAGGATGATCGCGTGTTCGAATCAATCTGCAACGGAGCGTGTGGCTACTTGCTGAAGAAGACGCCGCCAGCGCGGCTGCTTGAGGCCATTCGGGAGGCTCACGAGGGCGGCTCGCCCATGACGCCGGAGATTGCTCGCAAAGTGGTCACCCTCTTTCAAAAAATCGGGCCGCCAGAAAAACTTGACCAACAACTGACCCCCCAGGAGGTTCGGTTGCTGAAGCTGCTGGCGCAGGGTCATAGCTACCAGGCCATCGCCGACCAGCTTCATGTCAGCATCAACACCATCCGCGAGTACATCCGCCGCGTCTACGACAAGCTCCACGTTCACTCCAAATCCGAGGCCGTCAGCAAAGCCCTCCGCAGTCGAATTATTTAGAGCAGTTTGCAAATGCGATCGTCCTGGGAGCGCGCGCTTCTCGCCGGCCTGTCCCCACACGATGCGGGCGCTCCCGGGGTACATGAGACTGGCCCGTCCAGCTCCCTGAACGTTACTGGCCCAATTACTGTCGCCAACACTTTATTCGCCGACGGTATTGCTGGCAAACTGATCCGGGCCGCCGACGATATCCCACACCCCATCGGCCAGAGTTACCCGGCCAGTCAATAGACCCGTCAACGCTGGAAATTTGTCTCTTCCACAGTTGACCTCCTCATGCTCAGTCTCTAGGGGTTACACAGGTCATGGACGACAAACAGCGGAGAACGGACACAGAGCAAAATCGCATGTTCATGCGATACCGTCCGCGCAAACGGGGTGTATACTGAGGCATCGCACTTGAAGGCGGAGGGCGCGATGCTCGATAGATAGCGGTCGAGTGAGGCCAGCTCGGGTGGATCACGCCAGCTACGGAGCACTGACCTTTTAAGATCTGACCCTTAGGAGGCCAGCTATGAGGGGTATCAAGCGGTTTGGCATAGTATTTCTCAGTTTCTCGTTGATTACCCTCACGGGACTACCATTGGGACCAGAGGGAAGGTTCATGGTGGCCGAGAATTTGAGCGCGTCTTGGCCGACGCGACCGAATGAGCGGCTGTCAGTCATTCAGCCAGGAGAATCGCGGCCACTGGCTCGCTCTGGTGATCGTCTGCCGCTCGCTGAGTGGTGTGCTCGTGAGCTGCCCCAAGAGCCACCGGCCACTCTGACGGTGCCGGCGGACGTGATGTGGAAATATGACGGGAACATCACCGAAAGTGGACAACGCCAGATCAACCATCTGGCCCTGTCGGTCACGCCGCGCCCGACCGCCGGCCCTTTGCCCGCCGAGGCGACGTCGTCGTCCCTTTCACCCATCACGGTTGAGTGGCCCGCGCCAGCCGAGCACAGCCTTCCGAGCGCCGCAGCACCGGCGCAGTCCTCGATCCTGGTGAACGTCTCTCCGACTAACGCTTTTGCTGGATCGGAGGTGACGGTCAGCGGGAAGGTGCCGGCGGTGCAGGTGCCCACCGTGCCAACGGTGCGCATCCTGTTTCGAGATTGCGAATTCACGCGCGGGTTGGGTGAAGCTCCGGTCAGTTCGGATGGATCCTTCAGCGCGAGAGTCAAGATTCCGTCTGATGCCACCACCGGCCCGCACGAACTCATGGTCACGGGTGGGAGCACGTCTGTCTCGAACACCCCTCCGCTATCAGGAAATTTTGTCGTTAACATCCCACCACTGCCGCCGGGCAGTATCTCCGGGACAATCTTGCTTGAGCGGGCCAGCGGCGGCGAAGACCCAGCCTTCCCTCAACCCTTTTGGCTCGATAATACCGAGAAAGAGGGTGGGCCAGGAAGCTTGTTCTCCGGTAAGACAGATTCGAACGGTCGTTTTTATTTCCCCAGCGTCCCGCCCGGCAAGTACAGTTTCATTGTGGTCCGAGGAGGCTACGTTTTCGAGACGTTTGTCGTCGTCAAAGCGTCTCAAGGCGGCCCCGTCCGGGTTCCTGCTCCCGTCATTGAGGTTAAGCCGGCTGAGGAGCTGACCGACGTCATCATCGTTGGAAAGCTTAGACCTGCGGGAGTGGGGGCCTGCATAGCCTGGAAGCAAACGAACGAGGACGCCGGGCTGCGCCTTCCCATGGGGGCGACGATCGAAGCGAGTGCTGCTAAAGCGAATGAGGGCAGTCTCCGCCACATCGGCTATTTCGTCTCGGGCGTCCCGGTGACGAATCAGTTCATCGCCCTCGTGCCCTTTCCTCTTGGGAACGCGTCGCTGAGCCTCGAATTCCTGCAAGGCGATAAGGTTGTTAAAACTGTGGCGGCTCAGCCTGAAGCAATCCTCTTTAGCGCCTCTGTGAACATGGACGACCTTCCTGTGGGTTTATATAGGGTCCGGACGGTCATCGGCGGACAGTGTGCGCTCGAGCCCAGTCTGGAGTTTCGGATGGTGGACCTGGGCTGGAATAATCCGTGGGTGAAGAAGAATCAGGCGACATTTAAAGACGGTCCGCCCCGGTACGAGTTCTCCGGACTTTTGCCGGCTCCGCTGGGCTTCAGCTTCAAAAAAGATATCAATTTAGTTGACATCACCACGCTTCACAACGAAGTTACGTTCGGCATTCCGATCAGCGAAACTTTCTATCTTGACGGGAAATTGAAGGGCCAGGCCCAAGCGCAAGCCAAGGTCACCCTCCTCAGTCAGAGCCTGCTGAATGAAACTCTTAATTACACCCCCAAAATCCCCGGTGCTCCCTTTGGGTTTCTCCGCCAGTATTATTGGCAGGATCAGATGACGTTATTTGATAAGACGGACCCAATCTGCAAACCCTGTTTTTGGATCGGTCTCGTCCCAGAGATCCTCGATGCCAGTGTCAGTGCGAGCTTACACTTCGGCGGATTCGTTGATTTCGATTCGACCATCAAGTCAAACTTAGGCGTCAGTGTGGGGGTTACTCCCGGAGCTTATATAGGCATTCCGATTGATGTAGAGGTTCACCTTCTCCTTCTCGCCAATTTCGATGGGAGCGCGGAACCGAAGGTCACCGTGGAGTTACCCATCGAGTGCGATATCACCCCTTCGGTCGGATGCGATTTCCTCAGCCCATGCCTTCGCGGTGAAGCGAGGGTCTGCGGCTGTGTGTACAGCGGCCCCTCTTGCGGTTGCGAGGAATGTTTTGGTGTATGCGTGCCATGTTCCATAGACTGGTGGGAAGGTTGTACTGACTGGAAGCAGCTCTTCAGTTGGGGATGCGGTTCCTCGGCCACAAGTCTGATCACCGAGCAGGATCAACCCCCGCCGGCTCGGCCTCCGTCGCCCAGCCCGTCGGTGGCGAGCGACGGATCTGGTCATGCTCTGTCGGTCTGGCTCCAGACGGACGACAGCAGCGCCGAGCGATCTCGCCTCTTTTTCAGTTTTTATGATGGCAGGTCATGGAGTTCTCCGCAGCCTGTCTTCGCCGAGCCGAGAGCCCTGGCCTCATGGCCCAAAGTCGCGTTCATCGGTCCCAATCGAGCTGTAGCCGTGTGGATGAATTTCCCGGCGACCAACCGGAGTCGCATCCTGAGCGATGAGGGCCTCGCCTATGCGATCTGGGACGGGAGGCGGTGGAGCGAGCCGATGCTGCTTACGAACGATCCAGCTTATGATGCCAAACCCTCGCTCGCCGCCGATCCGAAGACCGGTCAAGCGATGGTCGTCTGGCTGCGGGCGAGCCAACCGGAGAGTTTGGGCCCGACGTCCAGACCTGACGGCATCTACTATTCACGGTTTGACGGAAGGCAGTGGAGCGCTCCGGCTCTGGTCACTCCTCCTTCGACGGCGATAGATTTCTTCCCCAGCGTGAAGTTCGACCGTCGCGGGCAGGCAGCGGCAGTGTGGATGCGCGATGTGGACGGCGATGTGAACACGAGCGAGGATCGGCAGATCGTGATGTCGCGGTTTGACCGTCGCTCGTGGAGCCTGCCGGAACCGATCCCCGATCTACCGCCCGGACCCTACACCCCTTCGCTGGCTTTCGACCGAGAGAACAATCCCATCGTCGTCTTCGTCGTGCCACCGCTCGATCCTCAGACGGGGCGGAGCAGTAGTGGCGTCGGGACGAATAACCAATTGTATTCGGCTTACCGTCGCCAGGACCGGTGGGAGGTTGTCCCGGTGGGCCAAACCACATTTGCCGAAACCCCCGTCGTTAACGTGAATCCGGACAACCGAGCGATCATTATGTATCGCCAGTTTGGGGACACAAGCGTAGTGCACGCGTCCGGCGATCTGGCGGCGGCTGTCGCCGATCTGAATGTGCCGAGGCTTGAGTGGACGACTGGATATCTGACCAATGACGGGATGTCGAATTGGAAAGTCGCGTTCGACATTGACGAGCAGACCTCAGCGAATTTCGTCGTGAATGTGAAGAAGGTTCCGGGGAATCAGCAAAAACGGACGGAAGTCGCACAGGAGCTGGCGCGATTGCCCAAAGGCGAGCGGGTGAACGGGACGTGGCGGCTTAACACGCTCGGTGGGGTAACGCTGCCCTCGGAATCGTTCTCGCAGGCCGAGCCGGATATTTCGGTGGCCAGCTTTGTCATTCCATACGCGGTGGACTTGGCCGTCACGCCCGATGATCTCACCATCTCGAATACCCACCCGATCGTCGGCGAGCAGGTCACTGTCACCGCCACCATCCGCAATGCCGGGCTGAAAGCCATTTCCAGCCGCGAGCCCTTTACCGTGAAGCTTTACGATGGCGATCCGTCAAGCGGCGGGGCGGTGCTCATCGAACAGCAGCGGATTGAACAGGCCATGCCGTTCAACGCGGCCGTCCCGATCTCGTTCACCTACACCGTGTCGCGCGGCGGGCTCCAGACCCTCGCCGTCGTCGTGAATGAGGAGAATGCCATCGCCGAATCGAGCAAGGCCAACAACACAGCGCTTGTGACGTTCGGCCAGATGCCGGCCCCACTCCAGTTGTCGGCGACGGCGGATTCTGAACAACCCGCCATCTTGCTTGTGTGGGGAGCGCCGGACACGCAAGGCATTAACGAGTATCAAATCTTCCGCTCGACGCGACCGGGTGGGCCCTACGAGTTTGTCGGCGATACGCTGGAGACGTCCTTCACGGACACGTTGGTCCGGCCCGGCGTGACCTATTACTACGTCGTCGTGGCAGTTGACGCTTACGGCGTGCGCTCGGCCTTCAGCAACGAAGCCACGGCCCGCCTGCCGTGATGAACGTCTGGGGACGTCCCGCTTCGCGCGGGCTTGGCCTTCAACTCCACCGAGCACGCCGGAGGCGCGCGCTCCCAGGCATTTTCGGAGGAATCGGGCCAGGCCCAAAGCACGCCACGAAGGATGAAAATGATTCGCCAGTGGATGAAATGTGCCAACTGATAGTTTATCCGTTGGGAGATGATTCTTAAGGGAGAGACACGCATGAGGAAGAGACATCATTTAACACATCGGACCCTTGTGGCGGCAGTGCTCCTGATCCTGCTGGTGATGAGCAGTAGCGGCAGCAGACGGCTCGTCGTGGCCGAAGCGCAGGCCGCTCCTGACGTGGGGTTCATCCCGGTCGAAGGTCCGCCGTTTGACTCGCCCGACGTGTGGGTGGACAGCCCGCTCAATGGCTACGGAACCTATCTGACTCCCCTCGCATCCGATCGTGCGCCGACGTTCAGCGGCGATCCGCTCTGGCCCGGACGGGTTCACCGCATTTATGCGCGCGTGCACAACTTCGGCAGTCGAACAGCAAGCAACCTGACGGTGCGCTTCTACGTGCGACAGCCCGCCGGGATCAGCGACGACGGCTTCTGGCAGTTGGTCGGGACTCTCCAGCGCTTTGGGCCAATTCAAGCCAATTCCCTCCGCGAGGGTTTCATCGAATGGACTCCGCTCACCGACGTCCCGACGTCCATCAAGGTCGAGGTTAGTCCCCTGAGCGACGAAACCGTGACGGCGAACAATTCTATCATTGAGGCCAGCGTACTGGTCACTTCTGGTCCGACGCTCGATGGAGGGCGAGCGATTGACCTGGCGATTCACAATCCCTTTGACTCCACGGTGGAGATGTTCTTTGAAGCCAGCGTGATGCCACTTGGCCAATCGAAAGATGAATTGGTGGCTGCGCAAGCGCCGGCGTGGCAGATCGTGTTTGACCTTGCCACTCGGAGAGTGCGACCGGGTTGCGGCTGCCTGGCGCGGGTGAATCTGTATCCGCCGAATCCCTGCGATGTCGCCAACGGCGCGCCCGCGCTGATCAACATCCTGCCGTATGCCCAAGAGGTTGGTAAGCCGCGCGTGCCGCTGCGGGGTGTGACGCTCCTGGCGCGCTCGGTCAAGCCCGCCGCCATGGAGATGAGCTGCCCGACCCGTCCGACATCGCTGAGGACACAGACGCGAATCACCGGCCAGCTCTTCGAATCAAGCTGTCCGTTATCGAATTTTGACATCGTTCCCCTGAGCGCCTCTAATCAACCGATCACGCTCGAGTACCGCTCTCCATCAGGCAAGATCACTTTGCACACCGTGAGGACAAATACCCGAGGAGGGTTCTCAGATGCCTTCGTGCCTGACGAGTCGGGAATCTGGAATGTGCGAGCGAACTGGATTGGCGATAGCACACACTCCCTTACCGTGTCAGTGCCCTGTTCCGTGGAAGTGGTCGGCTGCCCGCCGCCCGAACTCTTTCCGGTCCCTGATCCCATCACGATAGGAGTGGGCACGACTCGCGAGCTGTTGCTTTCTGTGGTTAATCCCCACCCCGGGTGCGGATACACGTTTTCCATCTCCCCATCATTGTCGTTCGTGACGCTGAGTGACCACGGGGATGGAACGGCGACACTGCGCATCAGTCCGGCGCGGAGCAACGTGGGAACCCATCGTTTGACGATCACAGTGAGGAGCAACTACTCGTCGCTGGACTCCGATAGTCAAATAGTGACCATCAATGTGACCCCGTAGTAAGCGTGATCGTCACGACTCCCGTCGCACCAGACGTGTCCCGGCAAGAGATGTGTTGACGGAGTCCGTGAAGTGACGCGAACTCGTACCAACCCACAGTCCCGGCGCAGTTGGCAATTCCTTGTCCATTTCTTGCGAGTCGGGAGCCGTTAATCTCCGGGCCTTAAGGTGGGGCTTACGCCCGTTCACTGTAAAACGCTACCGTATCATCGGCAGGGAATTTCAGCCCACAAGATACCTCCTGCATGAAAGACGTCACGGCTTGGGCCAAGCGTATTGGGCAACCTTGCAACAGCCCCTGGCTTCAAATTTCAGCGCGTTCGCTTTCCGCTATGATCACCTCAGCATCATGCTCAAAGTATGGGGTCAACAAAGACAGCCGGTCAGCGTTTGAAGCGGCCCTCAATCGAAACACCGGGCGCGTCCTTGACGTGCAGCTTGCTAGCGTCTACCCCGGATCCGACTACCACCTCGGCCTAACGGCAGATTACATTAAGAGTAAACCATGATGAGGAGATGAAAACCATGGTGGCATTATTAACACGCACAGGCAGACGGAGTCCCAGGCGAACCGCATTGCTTACATCCCTTCTGATGTTTTTCGCAAACCTTCTCGCATATGAGCATCAAGCCGTCGCGAACCAGGGATCCGGAGCGATTCACCTGAATCCTCCCATTCGTTTGAAGGTCCCTTGGTCAGAGCGATCAGAAGAGGGGTGCAATGGTTATGGGCATCCAACGAAGTCTTGCAACCCATGGTGCGATGGTGTTTCCGATAGCGATCACCGAGAGAACTCCAGTAACGATCCCTCTCGTACCATTGGCCTCTACATATCCCAGGAGCGGACCGAAATCCTGACGGCTGACTCAGGAATTGCGAGATTTTGGCTGCACGGCGCCGGTGTTCGACGCGACATAACGGTACCCGACGACTTCACCGGAATCCTCAAGTCATATGCACATCTTCAGCTCGACACTGCATTCGTCAACCTACTACCGAGTGGGACTTGTGAAGATCGCGTCGCAAAGCCTGGTGACATCATCAGGCCCGTGGAGGAAAAGAGTGGGCTTCACCTGCCGTTCCAGGTACGGCAAAAGCAATGGGTCGGGGGCTGGAAGATCGTTGAGCTGAGAGATCCGGTTGAGAGATCACGGTACCATCGCCTGTCCCAGGTGCCATCTCAGGTACAGAGTGCGCTTGTTGAAGCACGAGCGATAGTTGGATATGGAGGATTTGCAGATGAAAGAATTCTTGAGCATCATCACTTCGTAGTCGGCGGGTCACTGCGGGTTTACCTGAGGCAGCGCTTCGGAGTGGAACCGGAGTTCCTCTACATGCGTCACTCTGAAGCCGACCAGGATTTTACCTTCATCCCAAATTTCGTGCTCGATCTTGTTGGGGAGGGTAAACGAGTTGTGCCGTATATCAGTGGTGGTATCGGGATTCTTCTTCACCGGGACGAATTTCGAGGACGTGCATCCTGGGGAACTTGGTGGACGGCCGGCGGCGGCATAGGCGTGAAGGCTTTTCTCACCGAGCGACTGTTCGTCTCCCCTGAATTTCGTCTCGGATGGGAACCGTTTCTGCGTGTGACGGGGAGCATCGGTTACGTCCTGACGTCGAGGAAGAAGTAGCCCCTTAGTGTGAGAAAGAACGACTTAAAGCGAAGAGCAGAAAAGAGCTGTCCGGCCCTATGCTCATGTCGGTTCCTCGTGTTGAATCCTGTACCTGTGATTCATGCGCCTACGATAACCGATTCCTGGAGATTTGAAAACGCCCCCCCGCGTGACGCCGCATCAATCTTACGTTCGGACGCAGGAGCACCTCTTTTGACCTCGAAGGCTCACGGTATTTCCGGCTCAGGCAAATGACTGAACCTCTATTGCCGCCGACGTCAGCCTTCATCACGCAACGTTTGACGTCATGCGCAACAGTGATCGCTTCATCAGATGTCGGATGTCCTGCCTGGCGATTCCATCCTCAGCATTTTACCAAGTTCCAAATACCCTTCTAACTACTTAGGTGCTGGCCGCTGTCTTGACCCTGGATAGTCGTGTCAGAGACTTATTGTGGGAGAATCCGTCACCCTTCGGTCATTCGTGCACCAGTTCTGGCCGGATGATTTTTTAAGCGAACGTGTGCTTGAGGCCCGACCAGGCTCGGTCATGTCTTGCGGGTGTGTAGACGGAGGTTGCGGTTAGGGATGTGGGAGCATCTGGGTGGTGAGATTCGGTCGGGAGGCGTCTATATGCTAACGGAATTTCGCTTATCGGACGTAAGCTTACCCTTCTCCTCGTGACCTTAGCCCCACTTCTCGTCTTCCTCCTTTTTCTGGGCGATGCCCTGCCCACAAACACAAAGGCCTGCGAGGCGCAAAAGTTCCATCCTACAAATTTGCCTGATGGTTTTGACAGTCTACCCTTCCTGCTGCAAGTATGTCTCTTTTTGAAGGACAGGTCGTCAATGCCCCGGCAGAACCATCAATCGCCTACCTCAACGACTTTGGTCCCGGCCAGCTTATCGCCCAGGCGGCGCCCCTCGGGATCTGTAGCGATCAGTGCGAGTTCAATCAGGACCACGGCCACTGCTAGGATCCCCAGGATAATGGCGATGAACCACCCCACAAAAGGTATGATCCCAAAGAGTGCCCCCACCATCCCGATGACGAATACCAGGTTCCGTCTGACCGATGTCGTGATGTCCATCGGCTGGCCGTCGAGCCGCACCGGGCGAAGTTTCATGAGTTTTTTGCCAACCGATCGGTGGTCGGCAAATCCCAGCTTGAGGCCATCACGAACCAACATATACACACCGGACGCTATCCACCCGACTAACGGAATCCACCCGACCGCGATGCACAACACGCCGTCAATGATGGCGGCAATGATGCGCTTTCCTAAATCGGCTTTTTTAGGGTATCGCTGTAGTTCCTGCTCCGACATGGCCATAGCTCGCACCTCGTTCGTGGACAGTTGTGACACCGGGCGTGATTCTATGAGTTGCGCATGTTATGGTCAAGAAAGATTAGACTCCAGAAGGATATCTCCCTGAGATAGATCAATTTGAGAGCCACAGACATCAGGGGGGACTCGTTCCCGCTCCATTGTCAGCCGGCATGTGATGACGCATCTCACACGGGCGAGTAACGCTGCCCCCCTGAGGGTTGTCGCTACAAACCTTTTAGCATTATCTTTAGGCGGCCATTATGCTAGAATTGGCCTCCTTCAGGAGGTGAGTGACGGCACTATGCTTGTACCAATGGTCATCGAGACAACGAGTCGAGGCGAGCGAGCCTACGACATTTACTCGCGACTCCTCAAGGAGCGCATTGTTTTCCTCGGCACTCCGATTGACGATCAGATCGCCAATCTCATCATCGCCCAACTTCTCTTTCTGGAGGCGGAAGACCCCGAACGAGACATCACCCTTCACATCAACAGTCCGGGGGGCTCGATCACAGCGGGCCTCGCCATTTACGACACGATGCAATTCATCCGCCCGGACGTCGCCACTATCTGTGTAGGTGAGGCAGAAGCTATCGCCGCTCTGCTTCTGGCTGCCGGGGCACCGGGCAAACGCTATACCCTGCCCAACTCCCGTATGGTCATCTATCAGCCCTACCTCTATGGGATCTCCGGTCAGGCGACCGACATCCGGATTCACGCGGAAGAGCTGATGCGACTCCGCAAGCTTGTCAGCTCACTCCTGGCCCGCCACACGGGACGCACGGTCGAGGAGATCGAACGGGACGTTGAAAGAGACTTCATTCTCACAGCCGACCAGGCCGTCTCCTATGGACTCGTTGACCGTGTCCTCCAGTCGCGAAAAGTTGCAGAAACTGCCGTCGCCCGGATGACGCGGTGACAATTTCATGCTAATATAACGGCAGGTTGACACGATTATTACATTCTGGAGGAGGCTATGGCAAAAAAGGGTCTCACGAAAGCCCAAGTGATCGGCCACTTTGCCGATAAGATCGGCGTGAAACGGGCGGTGGTCAGGAGTTTTTTCGACGAACTGACGGCACTTGCTGCTAAGGAGGTCAAGAAATCGGGCCAGTTTGTCATTCCAGGCATCGGCAAGCTCGTTCTTTCCAAACGCAAAGCACGTATGGGGCGTAATCCGCAGACCGGTGAACCGATTCAAATCCCTGCCAAGACGGTTTTGAAATTCCGCATTGCCAAGCAAATGAAGGATACCGTCTTGCCCAAGAAATAGTTCAGCACTGACTCTTATTACAGCCACGAGCTGACCCCCTGAAGCTTCTTCCCCTGTCACTCGTGGCTGTTTTCATAACCGTACCGTTCTCAGCCGTAATGCATTGGTGACGACCGACACGGAACTGAACGTCATCGCCGCAGCGGCAATCATCGGGCTCAGGAGGATTCCCCACAGGGGATAAAGCACACCAGCGGCAACAGGCACGGCCAGCGCATTATAGCCAAAAGCCAGCCAGAGATTCTGTCGAATATTCTTCATGACTAACCGGCTCAACCGCCGCGCGCGAGCGATTGCGCGGAGATCCCCTTTGATGAGAATTATGTC
>DATLZR010000003.1 GCA_035573895.1 Blastocatellia bacterium
TCGGCGCCCGGCTGCCTGTTCCGATAAAACGACAACCGCCGCGGCCCCATCGGTGATGCCCGAAGAATTTCCCGCCGTGATCGTTCCTCCGGGGCGAAAGACCGGGGTCAGCCGGGCGAGTCCCTCCAGCGTTGTGTCCGGACGAATATGTTCGTCCTCGGAGACCGCGCGCCTTCCTCCCCGTCCGTCGCTCACCTCCAGCGGAAGAATCTCCTCGGCGAATCGCCCGGAACGACGGGCCTGAGCAGCGCGCTGTTGACTCCGCCAGGCATAGGCATCCTGCTCCTGGCGCGAAATCTCGTACTGCTCGGCGAGAATCTCGGCCGTCTCTCCCATGACGAGATGAGAGAGCGGATCGAGGAACCCATCCTTATACATGGCATCGGTAAGCTGATCGTGACCGAGTCGCAATCCCCACCGCGCCCGTTCGATCAGATAGGGAACGCGACTCATGGATTCAGTTCCGCCGGCTACGACGACGTGGGCTCGACCGAGAGCGATTTCCTGAGCCGCCAGCAGGATCGCTTTCAGTCCCGAACCGCAGGCCATATTGACCGTGTAGGCCGGGCGCGTCTCCGGGATCCCGGCGCGATAGGCGATCTGGCGAGCCACATTGGGGCCGACACCCGCTTGACGGGCGCAACCGAAAATCAGTTCGTCCACCTCCGAGGCCTGGACACCAGCCCGGCGCAAGGCTTCGACGACAACCGCCACTCCGAGATCGGCGGCCGTTGCTGTCGCGAGCGCCCCGCCAAACTTCCCAATCGGCGTCCGCACAGCTCCGGCAATGTACGCGTTCACCGTCACCCCTCCGCTCTCTCTCCTGAACGAAGGGGAAATGCTAGCACAGGCTCACCGCTTCCCGGTAGGGAGAGGGCAGCACGGGCAAGTTGTCACGTCCCGGAATCGAGCACTCCACCGGCGTCCTTTCCCGCCGATAAAAATGCCGACGATGTGTTTGCCAGGAGTCTTTGTCTCCTGATATGATAGGCCCCGGTATGACCTTGAGCGTCGAAAGATTCTGGTACAAATTCACGCCCCGAAGGGAGCGAGCCAATCTTTTTGCCGGCTAATCGGACCGGTCTGATCGGCCAGACCAATCGAATTCATCGAATTCATCCCGGTAATTTTCGAAGGAGGTTGTATGGACCAGACAATCATGCTGCCGAAAATTATCACCGATTTACCGGGCCCCAGAGCCAGAGAGATCGTCGAGCGAGACGCGCGGGTTGTCTCCCCCTCGTACACGCGCTCTTATCCGCTGGTGATCCAGCGAGGCTCTGGAGCGATAATCGAGGATGTGGACGGAAATCTCTTCCTCGACTTCAATGCCGGCGTGGCCGTCTGCGCGACCGGTCACGCGCATCCGCGTGTTGTCGAAGCCATCACGCGGCAGGCGAGAGAATTCATTCATCTGGCTTCGGCCGACTACTACTATCCTCACCTCGTGGAACTGGCCGAGAAGCTCCAGCAGGTAACGCCGGGCGATTTCCCCAAGCGCGTCCATTTCGGGAACTCGGGTGCGGAAGCCATCGAATGCGCTTTGAAAGTCGCCCGCTATGCCACGCGGCGGGAGAAGTTCATCGCCTTCTACGGCGCCTTTCACGGGCGCACGCTGGGCGCCCTCTCTCTGACCGCGAGCAAGGCGGCACAACGCCGCGGGTTCGGTCGGCAGGCGCTCGATGTCACGCACATCCCGTATCCCAATCCCCTGCACTGGCCTTACAAGGGGAAGAGCGAGGATGTGGGCGTCGAGTGCATTCGCTTCCTCGAAGACGTCGTCTTCAAGACGTCGGTTCCGCCGGACGAAGTCGCCGCCATCGTCGTCGAACCCATTCAGGGCGAAGGCGGATACATCGTTCCTCCGCGCAGCTTCTTTGAAGAGCTTGACCGGCTCCGTCACAAGTACGGACTGCTCGTCATCGTGGACGAAGTGCAATCGGGGATGGGACGGACGGGGAAACTCTGGGCCTGCGAGCATTTTGACTTTGTGCCCGACATCCTGACGGCGGCCAAGGGGATCGCATCAGGTCTTCCGCTGAGCGCCACGGTAGCGCGGGCCGATCTCATGAACTGGCACGCCGGAGCGCACGCTTCGACTTTCGGCGGGAACCCGGTGGCTATTGCAGCCTCGCTGGCGACATTCGAGTTGCTGGAAGGCGGATTGCTCGACAACTGCCGCGTCATGGGCCAGCGGTTGCTCGAGGGATTGAGGCGCATCGCCGAGAGGCACAGCGACTGCATCGCCGAGGTTCGCGGATTAGGCTTGATGATCGGCGTTGAGTTCGTCACCGATCCCGAGACGCTCGATCCCGATCCCGATCTGCGCGACCGCATCGTGTGGGAATGCTTCCGGCAAGGTCTCGTCGTTCTCGGCTGCGGGGAATCCACGGTGCGCTTCTCCCCACCGCTGGTCGTCACGGCGGAGCAGGTGGATTTCGCTCTCGCTGCTTTTGAGCAAGCCATCACCCGATGTCGGACGGCTTAAGAGTGAGCGCGCCAATCCGGTGACGAGAAAGACATCTGCCGCCTGAACCGAAGACGTGCTGCTCTCGCGTCGGACCGAGAACGGCTTCGCGCCGGCGTCAGGACGGCCGGGGAGCCGATGAGGCGTGAGTATTTGCGTCTGCGGGGGATCCGCCCACCGCCGTCGGGCGGGACTTCAGCCGGAGGTAGAGGATCGTTGCCGCCAGGATGGTCACCACGGCGATGAATTGCGAGGTCGAGAGCGGCCCCACCCACCCCCGCCAGTCATCGCGCACAAACTCAATGAGGAATCGAGCCGCCCCATAAACGATGGCATAGAGGAGAATGAGCTGACCGGGGAAGCGGCGCGTCTTTCTCCGCTGCAACAGCCAGAGGAAAATGAGCACCGATGCCGCGGCTTCGTAGAGTTGCGTCGGGTGCAGGCGCATGGCCGTGGGCGTCCCGACAAAGAGGCGAGCCGCTTCGGGAAACTGCACGCCCCACCAATGCGTTGTCGGCTTGCCCCAGCAACAGCCCGCCGAGAAGCAGCCGAGTCGCCCAATCGCCAATCCTAACGAGACCGCGGGAGCAAAAGCATCCGCAACCTTCCACCAGGAAAGCGCGTGCCGACGCGCATACCAGAGCGCCGTCGCGATCCCGGCCAAAAATCCCCCGTAGTAGACGCCTCCGGCCTGCACCAGTTGAAGCGAAAACAGCGCCTGCCAGTTGCCGCGAAAAGATTCCCACTCGGTTATGACCATCAGCAGGCGCGAGCCGATGAGCGAGCCGATGATCACCGCCACGCCCAGATTGAAAATGCGCGCCCGATCCATTCCGTCCTGCTCGGCGTGGCGCATGGCCACCCACAGACCGATCAGAAAGGCCGTCGCTTGAAGCACGCCGTAGGTGTAGACGGTGATCTCAAGATAGGGGATGCGAAAAAGCTCCGGATGCACAGCTTATCCTCCAGAGAACGCGGCGACATCACCTGTTCTCATCGGTGTTCACCTGAGATTCCAGCGATGATCCGCTGGAGCGAAGGGCGTCGGCGATGAGAATGAGGGCGCCGATGCTGATGGCCGCGTCGGCGATGTTAAAGGTCGGCCACTTGAACTCCCCGATGGTGAAATCGAGAAAATCCACCACCGCTCCTCGGAAGAGGCGGTCGGTCAGATTTCCCAGCACGCCGCCGAGGACCAGCGCCAATCCCCAGTGCGTGAGCTTTTCGTTGACCGGCGTGCGCAGGGCGTAAATGGCAATGCCGGTGGCCGCAATGAGCGAAATCAGCGAAAGCACCAATCGCCCGCCATGTCCGGCATCGGCGAACAATCCCCAGGCAATCCCGGCATTCTCGACGTACGTGAGATGGAAGAAATCCGGGATGAGGGGCACCGAGGGATGCTCCCGCAGCGCTTCGGCGAGCCGCTTGGTCACCTGATCGGCCAGATAAACGCCGAGCGTGAGGATGAGATAATGAAATCGCGCTTTCACCGTCGTACTCACATCCCTGCATTCGCTTCCAGCTCTCGAAGCGTGGCGAGGCAGCGGGCGCACACGGTGGGATAGCGATCGCTCTGACCCACGGTGGGAGAATAGTTCCAGCATCGCTCGCACTTTTGTCCCTCGGCACGCACCACGGTGATGCGAAGACCATCGCCCTCGGCCCGTTCCAGCACCACCTGCGACGTGATGAAGACGCTCGCCAGGTGATCGCGAAAGCCGGCCAGGAAGTCATACAGCTCGCCGCCCGCCGCCAGAATCACTTTGGCTTCGAGCGACGCTCCGATGAGTTTCTCCATTCGTTTGACTTCCAGCTCCTTGAGCACCGCGCTGCGAATCTCCAGCAGTCGCCGCCAGCGAGAGAGGAGATGAGGATCGCGCCACTCGTGCTCCAGCGGAGGAAATTCCGCCAGATGAACCGACGGAAGTTCGACGCTCGCGCGACCGGGAATCTTGCTCCAGATCTCATCGGCGGTGAAGGCCAGGATCGGAGCCAGCAATCGCGTCAATCGGTCGAGCAGATAGTAGAGCGCCGTCTGCGCCGACCGCCGACCGTGCGATTTCGGCGCGAACGTGTAGAGCCGATCCTTGAGGATATCGAAGTAAATGGCCGAGAGTTCGACCGTGCAGAAGGCGTAAAGCGTGTGGAAGACGATGTGAAACTCGTAGTCCTCGTAGGCGCGGAGGACTTTCTCCTGGCGCTCGGTCAGTTCGGCCAGGATCCAGCGGTCAATCTCATACATCTCGGCCAGCGGCACGGCATCGCGGGCGGGATCGAAGTCGTAGAGGTTATTGACGAGATAGCAGGCCGTGTTCCGGATCTTCCGATACGCCTCAATGAGCCGGGTGAGGATTTCGTCCGAGATGCGGACATCTTCGTGATAGTCCGAGGCCGCCGCCCAGAGACGGAGAATCTCGGCACCGCTTTTGCTCACGACTTCCTGGGGCTCGATGACATTGCCGCGCGATTTGGACATCTTCTGACCCTCGGCATCAACCGTCCAGCCCGAGGTGATGACCGTGCGATAGGGGGCATCGCCTTTGACTTCGAGCGCCACCATGAGCGAGGAATTGAACCAGCCGCGAAATTGATCGCCGCCCTCCAGATAGATATCCGCCGGCCAGGGCAAGCCGCGCCGCTCCAGAACGGCGAGGGAACTCGTCCCTGAATCAATCCACACGTCGAGAATATCCGTCTCCTTTCGGAACGTGGTGGCCCCGCAGGCGGGACAGCGCGTTCCGTCGGGCAAGAAGTACTCCGCTTCTTTCTCGTACCAGACGTCCGCGCCCTCCCGCTCAAAGATGTCGGCGACATGAGCGATGATCTTCGGATCGGCGAGAATGGCTTCGCAGCGGTCGCAATAAAAGACGGTGATGGGAACGCCCCAGACGCGCTGGCGGGAGATGCACCAGTCCGGGCGCGTCCGAATGGCATTGCGCATCCGCTCCAGTCCCCAGGCGGGGATCCAGCGCACGCGCTCAATGGCTTCCAGGGCGCGCTGGCGAAGCCCCGTCTTCTCCATCGAGATGAACCATTGAGGCGTCGCCCGGAAGATCACCGGATTGTGACAGCGCCAGCAATGGGGATAGGAGTGGGTGATCTCTTCGCTGGAGAGCAAAGCGCCGATTCGCTCAAGATGGGCGATGATGGCGGCATTGGCCTCGAAGACCTGCATTCCGGCAAAATGAGCGACATCCGACGTGAAATGCCCCCGCGCATCTACCGGCGAGTACACCTCCAGTCCATACCGTTGACCGATCACGTAGTCCTCATATCCATGACCGGGAGCCGTATGCACACAACCGGTACCGGCATCGAGCGTGACGTGATCGCCGAGCATCAAGAGCGAAGACCGATCGAGCCAGGGATGACGGGCGTGCAGGCGATCGAGTCTCCAACCGGGGAATGTGGCCACCGTTTGCGGATTCGTCCAACGGCATTTCTCCGCCACCGCGGCCAGTAGCTCTTTGGCGACGATGAAGACGTCTCCATTGACGGCGACGGCGCTGTACTCGAATCCCGGGTTGAAGGCAATCCCGAGATTGGCCGGCAGAGTCCAGGGAGTCGTCGTCCAGATGACGACCGAGATCTTCCGTCCGGCCAGCGCCGGATCAATCGCCGCCGGATCGCTCGCCAGAGGGAACGCGACATAGACGGACGGACTCCTGTGGTCTTCGTACTCGATCTCGGCCTCGGCCAGTGCTGTCTGACAGTGAATGCACCAGTGGACCGAACGAAGCCCCTTATAGACGCTGCCCTTTTCGATGAAGCGGGCAAGGACGCGCACGATGTCCGCTTGATAGGCATAATCCATCGTGGAATAGGGATGATCGAAGTCACCGAGCACGCCCAACCGCTGGAACTCTTCGGATTGCGCCTTCATGTAGTAGGCGGCGTGCTGACGCGCCTCGCGGCGAATCTCCACGAGCGACATCTGCGCTTTGCGGGCACCGAGTTTTTCATCCACTTTGATCTCAATCGGCAGGCCGTGACAATCCCAGCCGGGAATGTAGGGACATAAGTAGCCCATCATCGTGCGCGACTTGACGATGAAATCTTTCAAAATCTTGTTCAACGCATGGCCGATGTGAATCGGCCCGTTGGCATACGGCGGCCCGTCATGAAGGAGGAAGACGGGACGGCCGCGCCGCGATTCCAGAATCTTCTCATAGAGGCGCATGGCGCGCCAGGAGGCCAGCCGCGCCGGCTCGCTCTCGATGAGGTTGGCCCTCATCGGCAGAATTTTCGCCGGTAGATTAATGGTCTGTTTCAAATCCAGAGGTGCCTGAGATGACATTGGCCGTTGCACTCTCCTGAAAAGAGCTTGCCCACGACACCCGCGACGCGACGCGCGTACCGGGGCGAAGGGACGTCAAACCAGACACTTCTTCGTCCTCTTACCTGCCTGTGACCCATCTCGCTACCCTCAGCAGGGAGAGGGGATTCAGAGGCGGGACTGTCGGGCCCCGTTCGCCCGTCAGATGAAGAGTTCCTCTTCCTGATAGACGCGGTCAACCGGTTTTCGGCGCGTGAAGAGATAGGACAGGGCCCGCCGGGTCGCGTGCACCAGATAATGAAGCTCTCGCACCGGTTCGAGCACCTGTTTCTGAATGATCTCGGTTGTCTTATCCACCCGCTCGGTCGTGCGGGTGACCAGATCATCGAGGCGCTCGATCTGGTTTCTCACCGTCAGCACGGTATCCCGCATGAGAGCCCGCAACTCCAGCGCCTGCACGTGAACCAGATCGGTGACCTCACCTGTCGTCGTGGCAATGGCCCGGATCATCGGACGGGCTTCGGCGGCCAGCGCCGAGATGACATCGCGCAAATCGCCGAGGACGCCCCGGGCATCATTGATGATCGGCGTCAGCCGGTCGTTCATCGCCCGCGACTGAGCAGCCACGGTATGCAGCGTCTTATTGATGCGCCAGAGAAGGACGATATTCGAGACAAAGACGACGATGACCGCTAGAGCGACGACCCACTCAAAGACCGCATGTCCCACGATTGTTCTCTGCCTCCGCAAATCGGGGCGTGCGACCCGATCCGGGCGGATCTCACGCTCCCTTGATTATCCCTCCAGAGATTCGGCCTTGCGCTTTTCCTCCCGGTAGGCCTGTTTGCCAGCTTCGACGGCGGCGGCGAGCCGCTCCTTGCTCCGACTCACCGTCTCTTTGGCCTCTTCGACCAGCTCTTTGGCTTTCTCCCGCGCCGTTTCATAGGTCTCGCCGGCTTTTTCCAGCCCCCGCCGGGTTCGCTCTGCAATATCTTCTCTCAGTTCCTTCCCGGACTTGGGGGCGAAGAGCAACGCCACCACAGCGCCGAGTCCGAACCCGATCAAAAAGTACGTCAGCTTATTGGCTCCATTCTCCTCGGCCATAAGTGCCTCCGTGATTTCAGATGTCAGTTTTAGAGTTTAATCGCAGTCACAGACCGGGTCAATGTTGGCCACGAAATTCCCTCCGAGGTGCTCGCTGTGTCAGAAGAAACTTGTGCAAATTCGAGCACTTTCGCTGGCAGCACGGCGAGGGGAAAGAGGACGAGAGGCTTCGACACGGGTCAAAGGAATGCTCGGCCCCCTTGATGCGGAGATTCGGCGGCCCGGCGAGAGCGCGTCAGTCGCCGCTCAGTCGGCGTTCCAGTTGAACCACATCCGGAATGTCATCAACATCGAGCAAAAGCTGATTGAGGCGGTCCACGTCCTGGATCTCTCGAATGCGAGCCTCGACCGTCGCCGGGACATCCGAAAATCGCTTGCGGATGTGCGCCAGCAGGGCGTTTTGCAGCGCCACCCGCTGGCCCTCTTGCAGGCCCTGCTGCAGGCCCTCCTCGATCCACATTTGAACGATGCTCGAATCACGTAATTTTTCCGGTGCAATAAACATGCCTTCCCTCCCAAGGAGTTCTAACAGTTGCTCCCGAGAAAAGCGCAATCCGCCGAGCACAATCAAATGGCTGAACAGATCGCGCCGGAGTTGCTCATCCTCCACCTGAGCGGCTTGCTCCAAACATCGGCGCAACACGTCGGGAGCTTCCTCGGTCTCCAGCTTCATCAGCGGGACGAAGGCGAGCAGTCCCGTCCAGCCGCGCTCGAACACCTCGCGGTAGTCCATCTCCCACAACTTCACCACCGAAAGTGGACCTCCAGCCGCAATCCCCCGGCCACGATGTGATGGCCATCGGGAATCAACGCGGGCGCATCTTCGGGCATGAGCACCAGCAGCACGCTCTGGACGGGCAGCCGATATTTCTCGTACAGCCGCACCGCATACCACAGCATGCGCTCCGGGACATCGGGTTTATAGCGAGTTTGTGATTCCAGGTGAACCAGAAAACGATGGCTTCCGCGCTCCACCTCATAAAGCTGATCTACAAACAAGGCGGGCACTCCGACCTCTCGTTCCAGCGCAGTGACGCGGTCGCCGGGAGCGATTTGACCGAGCCACAACAGTAACTCCCGCCCATAGCGTTCCGCCAGAAGCTTGAATGTACGATCATACGGTTTACTCATGACCGACACCACGCCCTATTGTACTCAGTTCTTGCATGCGGGGACAACAACGAGGGTTATCAACGGGGAGGAGATCGCTCGAAGCCGCTGGTGGATTCAGGCTGGCGACGACTTGCCGGCTGGACCCTCGTCGCCCGCCCCTTGCTCCAATCGTGCGGTCGAGGAACTCCCCAGACTCAGCGTCGGGCCCGAGCCGTCCGGCTCACCGGGCGCGTGGCCTGATAGATTTTCAAGAGGATTTCCTTTCGCGCCCGGGCTAACTGCGATTGGGCGCGCGCTCGCATGATGGCGATCTCCTGATCCCCCTTGATCCCCCGCGCCGCCATGAATGCCTTCACACGGGCGATCACAGTGGCATCCTCCCGCTCGATCATCCAATCGGAGACGAACTGGCGCAGATGCTCAACCTGATCGGCTTGCGTGAGGAGAGGCCGGGCCTCCGGGTGGTTGAGGATATGCTCGACGAGGTCACGGCCCAGTTGCGCCGTCTCCTCGACCCAGATGGAGCAGGCCTCGGCAATGGGTCCCGGTTGAATGAGCCGCCAGTCTCCGCCAATGCCGTATTTCTCGTTCAACCGGTTCAACCGCTCTTCGGCGCGCGCCTGTCGTTTCGGCCACTCCGATTGAATGTACGCTTGTGCGAGTTCGACGAGTGATGTGCTCATCTGCCTTCACTCCTTCGTGCGGGGTACCTGTCCACGACGGATGGAAGCCCACGAGAAAATCGAAGAAATCGCCATCCACCGGACCGATTCTCGCTCCTCGTGTGCCGCATACGGAGCCTTATTTGTAGCACAGGCTCCGCACGGGGTGAAAGGTCCCGGAGCGATGACTCTCTCGACTCGGAATCAACAGGGTTGAAGCGTCCGCCGCGTTTTCCTATGATAGTGCCGTATCCATGAGCGGGACATTCGACCAGAAGGCGGTGAGGCCAACCGATCATCAAGTGGTGGCCGCTCCAAAAGGCAGGCTAAAGTGGAGCGGGCAAGCCATTTTCACCTTCTCTGCGTGCGGGGAGCGAATCGCTCCCCAAGATGTTCACCGCGCACGCGGGCGTCTATCCTGATGGCGGAGGGAACCGACGATGGCGAGAACACCCATCTACGACGCGATTGTCATCGGCTCGGGAGCGACCGGCGGCTGGGCCGCCAAGGAGCTGACCGAGAAGGGCATGACGGTGCTGCTCCTGGAAGCCGGTCGGATGCTCGATCCCACCAAAGATTTTCACGAGCACACCTGGCCTTATCAACTCCCCTATCGGAACATGGTGAGTCAGCAATGGCTCTTCCGCGAGCGCCAGCCGATCCAATCCAAATGTTACGCCTGCAATGAGTACAGTCACCACTTCTTCGTGGACGACATTGACAATCCCTACACCACGCCCGAGGACAAACCCTTCGATTGGATTCGCTGTCGTATTCTCGGTGGACGGACCAACGTCTGGGGCCGGCAATCCTATCGTCTATCGGATTACGAGTTGAAGGCCGCCAGCCGCGACGGATACGGGGACGACTGGCCGATCAGCTACGCCGATCTCGAGCCTTATTATGATAAGGTCGAAGCCTTCATCGGCGTCAGCGGATCGCTCGAAGGACTGCCGCAGTTGCCCGATGGAAAATTCCTGCCGCCGATGAAGATGACCTGCGCTGAGATGCAGCTCAAGCGGGCCGTCGAGAGGCAGTGGAAGGATCGTCGCGTGATCATCGGGCGAGCCGCCATTCTCACGGCTCCGCTTCACGGTCGTGCTCCCTGTCACTATTGCGGCCATTGTGATCGGGGGTGCTCGACCTGGTCCTATTTCAGCAGTCCGGGTTCGACGCTCCCGGCAGCCCTGAAGACGAAACGGCTCACCATCCGCACGAATGCCGTCGTCAGCCACATCCTTGTGGACACCAACACGGGGAAAGCCAAAGGAGTCGCCTTCATTGATCGTCTCACCAAGAAAGCGGGAGAGGTTTTTGGTCGCGTCATCGTGCTCTGCGCGTCCACCATCGAGTCCACCCGCATTCTGCTCAATTCGGCGACCCGACAGCATCCCGCGGGATTGGGTAATTCGTCGGGCCTGCTTGGTTGCTACCTCATGGATCATATCTACGGGATCAGCATCTCCGGCATCGTGCGCGGCCTGGAGAAATTCCCCTCCAGCGGCGACGACGGACGGGCCAACGGAATCTATATCCCGAAGTTCCGCAATATCACCGAGCGACATCCCCGCTTCATTCGCGGCTACGGCATTCAAGCTGCCGCCCAACGGGGATTGATCCCGCCGATGATTAAATCCATCCCCGGCTTCGGCCTCCAGTTGAAAGAGATGATCCGCGAGGCCAAGGGGCTTGTGCCGTTCTGGATGAGCGCCTTCGGCGAGATGCTTCCCCGACGGGAAAACCGCGTGACGTTGAACCGGGACAAAAAAGATGCCTGGGGCATTCCCGTCGTCCACATCGAATGCACCCACTCGGACAATGAACGCGAGATGGCCCGCGACATGCTCGAATCCCTCAAAGAGATGGCCCACGCGGCGGGATTCGAAATCGTGCGCGAGAACGATCGTCCTGCTCCCCCCGGACTGGCCATTCACGAAGTGGGAACGGCTCGCATGGGCACCGATCCGAAAACCTCCGTCCTCAACAAATGGAATCAGTGCTGGGATGTGAAGAATCTGTTCGTGACCGACGGGTCGTGCTTTGTCACCAGCGGCTGTCAGAATCCCACGCTCACGATGATGGCCCTGACGGCTCGCGCCTGCGATTACATCGTCGAAGAATACCGGCGAGGAAACCTCTAATGGGGGAAGGGTCTCTTCGTCCGATCCGCCGACTCAGGCCGTTCGGTCCTGAGGCGGAAAATTTCCCTCTCGCGTCGCACCGACACGTGATGGCATCCGGTCGCGTCCTTCCTCTGTCCGAACGCGGGCAACAGCTCGCTATGTTACAATTTCCCGCCGGGAATGCCTCCAGGAGAAGCAACACTGTGGCTGATCGGTGAGCGTCGGAGAGCATTCCGCCCGCACGAGGACAGGGCCAGACGAAACCATCAGCACACGGTGGCCGGGCATTCCTTGACCGAGATGAAACAGGGAGGAGGGAATCATGATGAAACGAGAATTCCTGGTGGCCGCTTTGAGCCTGGTTACGGTCGTTGCCGGTTTGACCATCCTCGCCCATCAGCAACAATCTCCACCGGCGCAGACGCCGACGAGCCAACCCCTGCCTCAACCCGCCAAGATCGCCATCATTGATAGCCGGACCTTCGACGACGAAGGGGGCATCCAGCAACTGCTGCAACAGATTCAACGCACGGAAGAATCGTTCCGCGAGCGCACGGCCGCGCTCCAGAAACTTCAGCAAGAGGTCCAAAGTATGCAGCGCGATCTTCAAGCGCAGTGGGCCAATCTCACGCCCGAAGCTCGCCAGCGACGACAGGATGAGCTGGAGGAGAAACAACGGCGGCTGCAACGTGACAGCGAAGACTATCAACGCGATGTCGAGCGAGCCTTGCGCAGAGCCACCGATCCCATTCGGGAGAAAATTTTCGTCTTCCTCACCTCTTATGCCAAGACGCGCGGCTACACGCTCGTGCTCGATCAGGCCGTGCTCAGTCAGGCGGGGGCCTTGCTCTACATTGATCCCAGTCTCGATGTCACACGCGACTTCATCACCGAATTCAATCGAGCTAACCCGCCCTCGCGGTGAGCCCGTGCGATCTCCTCGCCGAGCGGAGAAGTCCCTTCCTGGAGGCAGGCGGCTTCCGCCCGGAAACGATAAAAAGATCGCGTCATTTCGCATCTTTTCGCGCTCTCCTTTCGGGAGGACACCATGACAAAGACAATACTGGTGAGCACACTCATAGGAATGAGTCTCTGGGCCTGGACGGGCGGAATCGGTCTCGCTCCGATTCTGCTCGCTCAATCCGAGAAAGCCGATCAGCAGGGATGGATCTCGCTCTTCAACGGGAAGGACCTCACCGGTTGGAAGATGGCCGGGCCGGGACACTTCACCGTTGAAGACGGAGCGTTGCGCACGCACGGTGGAATGGGACTCCTCTGGTACAGTCAGCGCACGTTCCGCGATTTCATCCTTCAGGTGGAGTGGAAGGTCACGCGACAGAATGACAACTCCGGCATCTTCGTTCGCTTTCCCGATCCGGGAAACGATCCCTGGATCGCCGTTCGCCAGGGGCACGAGATTCAAATTCAGGACGACCGCGATCCGACGCATCGCACCGGAGCCATTTACAACTTTGCCCCCTCCACGAAAGTCGCCTCCAAACCGGCCGGTCAGTGGAACCTCTTCGAGATTCGCGTCGTCGGGAAAACCTATACGGTCACCCTCAACGGCGAAACCGTCTGCCAGTGGGAGGACACCGGAGGCCGTCCGCTGGAAGGATATATCGGCCTGCAAAATCACGATGAGAAGTCGGTCGTCTACTTCCGCAACATTCGGGTGAAGGAAATCGGGGGGAGATGAATCTCTCCCCTCGCGGAGGAAGCCATGGACAAAGAGGCTACAGCCGAACGTGCGACTTCTTCGGGGCGGTCACGGATTCGCTGGGTGGTCGCGGTGGGGGTGATGGGTTTGCTCGGTGCGCTCGTTTATTTGAGCCTCTCCTCAACCGCCGTGGAGTGCACCGTCTGCGTGACCTTCAACGGGCGGACGGAGTGCCGATCAGCGCGCGCCACGACACGCGAGGAGAGCATCCGAACGGCCATCGCCACTGCATGTGCCCTGCTGGCCGCCGGCATGACTGAATCCCTCCGTTGCGAGCGCACGCCTCCCACGAGCGTCGCCTGTCGGTGAAAAGCTCAGCCGAGCAGGAGTCCTCGGAGATCGTTTCGTCTCTTCGACGACTGACCGGTCAGCGGTGGGCTCCGACCGACTCGCCCGAGCGGAGAGTGCCGGGGACGATCACCGGCGCAACAATCGGGCTCGGCGCGTCGCTACGACGCCGGTGTCGGGCCTGGCGGTGACTGCTCCAGACGTTCCAGCAGGGCTCGCATCTCAGCGACCTCACGCCGCAGCCGATGCTGGCGAACGGCCAGACTGACGAGATAGGCCAGATGGATGATCCAGGCCACGATCATGGCGATGACCAGATGCCTCATAGCCCCTCACTCTCCCCGTTGGGCGGCGAGATAGCGGAGACGCGCACGCAGCGTCTCCAACTCGACACGCTCCCGTTCCAGGCGATAGCGCCAATAGAAAAGGGTCACAAAGAGCAGAAGGAACGCACCAAAGCAGGCGTGAAGCGCCAGGAACATCTGAGGATCAATGCCCGATCCCTCCCCTCCAGCAATGACCGGACCCGGATGCTGTGTGCGCCAGAGCCGAATCGAGAGGTAGACAATCGGCACATCCACAAAGGCAAAGATGGCGAACACGGCCGCCAGGACGCGCTGATTCGGGGACTCGGCGGTGAATTGCCGCAGAAGCAAATAGCTCACATAGAGGAGCCACATGACGAAGGTCGACGTGAGTCGCGCATCCCATGTCCACCAGATGCCCCAGACGGGTTTGGCCCAGATCGGTCCGGTGATGAGATTGACGGTGTTGAACAGGACGCCCAGCTCGGCGGCGCTCACCGCCGCAGCATCCCACGTCAACTGCCGGCGTCGCAGATAGGCCAGAGACGCCACCAAAGTCACAAAGTAGGCGACAAATGCCGTCCAGGCGGAGCTGACATGATAATAGAAGATGCGCTGCACCGTTCCCATCGTGCGCTCCGTCGGAGCCCACAGCAACGCCGCGTAGACGCCTCCGATGAGCGCCGCCACCGTCACCCCAACAATCACTGACCACCAGCGCGGAAATTTTTCCTCCGTCCTCATGCGCTCTCCAGGACTGTTTTGAACAAAACGAGCGACAGGGTGGTGTAGATGAGGTCGAATCCGATGAGCATCTGAAGCCAGCTTCCGACCGATTCCTCTCCCAGCAGCAGCGATGCCGAGGCTTCCACCACAGCGATCAGTGCGGGGACCGAAATCGGTACGAGGAGGAGCGGCAACATGACTTCGCGGCTGCGCAGATTGGCCGTCATCGCGGCAAAGAACGTCCCGTTGATCACCAGCGCCCACGTTCCCAGAAGAAGGACAGACAGCGCCGCGCCGGCATCGCCTCGAATCGAGAGATCGAAGAAGACGAGGAACAGGGGAATGAGGACCAACTCCGCCGCCAGGAGAAAGAGAAAATTGGCCAGACATTTGCCGAGAAAAATCGCGCCCGGCGGCGCCGGCGACAACCGCAGCGCGTCGAGGCACTCGTTGACTCGTTCGCGGAGAAACGATCGGTCGAGAACAATCAGCCCGGCAAAGAGGAAGGCCACCCACAGGAGTCCACCCGCCATGCGTCGCTCGGCCTCCGTCGTCGGTTGAAACGAGAAACTGAAAATGACGATGACCAGCAGAGCGAAAAAGAGCATGGCATTGAAGGCATCGCGGGTCCGCGCCTCGCTCACGAGGTCCTTGGCTGTGATGCGGGCAGTTACCGTCCAGTAGTTCATCGTCCACCGGGCATCAGCCGCGAGTGACGGCGTGAGGCAGCTCCGCTGACGCGACGAGGCGAGCATCTTTTCTCTGATAGTCCAGGACGCGACCGCGCTCCAGAACCAGAGTCGCGTCGGCGATGTCCTCCAGTAAGTCCGTCTGATGCGTCGTCACAACCAGCGATTTCCCCTGCCCTCGCAGATGGGTCAGAAGCTGACGGGTTCGCTCCACGCTCCTCATATCGAGCCCGGAAAACGGTTCGTCGAGCAAGAGAAGATCGGGATCGGCCAAAAGAGCACGGGCCAGCGACAGGCGCTTCTTCTGGCCGTGCGAGAGCGTGCGCACCCGCCGATGCCGAAAGGCTTCCGCCTCCACCTCCTGCAAAACGCACTCGATCCGTTCGGATGCTTTCGCCCCCAATCCATAGAGCGCGGCATAAAATCGGAGATTTTCTTCCCCTGAGAGCTCATCGTAGAGCAACGAGTGGTGTCCGAGCAGAGTGAGACGGCGCTTCCCGTCCGGCGTCGGTCGCCGCTGGCCGAAGACGCTCACCGTTCCCGACGTGGGAACGAGCAAAAAGGCGGCAATGCGCAACAGCGTTGACTTCCCTGCCCCATTGTTGCCGAGAAGGGCAACGACTTCTCCCGGGCCGACGGTCAACGAGACCTCCCACAACGCCAGCGTCTCTCCGAAGAATTTCGAGACCCGCTCGAGAACGAGAGGCTGCATGCCGGCCGTCTCTCTCAGAGGAATCAATGGTTCACTCCCTCCACGAAAAACCCCATTTCTCCGCTCGCTCAGTCCCCTCCGAAACAGCCGCAGATGTCACGGATTTTTCTCCGCCAGAATCGGTGTCATCTGTGGCTTCTCTGTCATCATTTCCGGATAGGGCCGAAGCTCCATGAATAACTCCTCTCCAAAATTCTGGATGAAAAGTTCCCACGGATCCATCATCGGCGGGCACTTCTCATCCGCAGGCGATACTCACTTTTTTACGGGCGGAACCGGGACCAGCAATTTCTCTGAATCCCGATTACGTTCCCGCTCGCTTATATCCCCCTTCGGCTTCGTACTTGGAGGCGCATTTGGCCTGGAGCTTATGAGCCTGGAAGACGCCGTCAGCTCCCATCCGGCCATCCACCAGCGCTTCGGCCTCATCCTTGAACGTATCCGGGAGGGGATCGGTCCCGACATAGATGACCGGCAGCCGATCAGACCCTTGCTGCAAAAGGAACTCCACACGACGACCGTTGCGGCGAATCGAACCGGGGACGACCTGTCCTCCCACGCGCAATCGCTGACTCCGCACGCGATCGCCCATCCCCCGCAACTCGCTGACGGTGTAGTAATAGGTCTTGCTCTCGTTCATCCCCACGACCGCCAGCCAGGCCAGGGATCCGACAATGATCGCCGTCACGATTCCAATTTTCACTTTCATGCTTTCCATTGTCTCTCCTCCGAGAAATCCCTGGGAGCGCAGGCATCGCGCCTGCCTCGTTTCGCCGTCCGCGAAGCCGCCCGCTTGCACGGGCGTTCACAGGTTTTCATCACGCGTGATGAGCCCACAGCCTTCATGTCCCTCCGAACTCACCACGGATGGACACGGATCACCACGGATTGTCTCGCTACTTCCTGGTCCCCCGTATTTTTCCATCGTTTCCGTGCGGCCCTCCTGTGCTTCATCGAGCAACTCTTCCAGCAATGTCGCGCCGGTCCATACAAGCCGGCGGCGGTGAGCAAACGGGAAGGTCCGTGCGCCGTTTTCATTGCGCCCTGCATGGAAGCCCAAGAGATCACTTTGTTCCTTTCTCCGCCAGAGGAAGTCCGGCTTTGCCGGAGCGTCGGATGGCGATCAAACTGCTCACGGTGAAAAGCGCGCCCAGCAATGCGACGATGAGCCATCCCCGCTCATTCATCGGTCCGGGAACGACCTGGATGCTTCCCGGCGAAGAGGACGCTTCGTCGTCGTCCGAGGCGCTCACCGGCGGGGCCGATCCGCTGACGCTCCAGGCGACGGCTGTTCCCGCTTTC
>DATLZR010000004.1 GCA_035573895.1 Blastocatellia bacterium
GGCCGCTTCGACACAGCGCCTGAGTTTGGCAATGGCTTCATCCACCGTGCGGGTCTTCAGTCCACAGTCAGGATCAATCCACAGAGCTTCCTTCGGCACGACCTCCAGCCCTTGTCTTACCCGCGCACAAACCGTCTCCACGTCCTCGATCACATGCGAGTGGACATCCACGACCCCGAAGCTCAAATCCTTGGTGAAGGGGATCCGTTTGAAAAGATCGAGAAGGTCGAGATTGCTGTTGGACATCTCGAGGTCGAAGTTGTCGATGGGAAGCTTGAGCATATCGGGATAAATCTTTTCAAATGCACCGTAGCAGGCGTGGCTGATGAAGTAGGCCGGCAGTCCCTCGGTCACAATCTGCATGGCTTCGACGGCGATGGGGAGTTCTTCGGGTCGAACGGATAGAGCGGGTTCGTCAATTTGAATGATTTTGGCACCGGCTTCGATCAGTGCTTCCACTTCCTTACGCAGTTCGCGGGCCAAAGCCATGCAGGTCGTCTTCCGGTCCGGGTAGTATTCGTTGAACGACCAATCCATGACCGTGTAGGGACCGGTGAGCATTCCTTTGACGGGAATCGAGCTGAGGCTCTGAGCGAACCGCCACCAGCCGACGGTAATGGGGCCCCTCCACCTCACCTCGGAGACGATGATCGGTTTGTGATAGTAGCGATTCCCGTAGGAGCGAACGAGACCCCCGATCTCAAATCCGTCCATCTGTTCGGCGAAATAGGTGACCATATCGCCGCGGTACTGTTCGCCATCAACAGCAACGTCCACACCGATCTCCTGCTGGGTCGTCATCCAGAACTCAGTGGCTTTCTTCTCCAGCGCTTCCAGCTCCTGGCGTGAGAGCTGCCCTTTAGCGAAGCGAGCGCGCGCGTGTTGCACGTAGTCGGGCTTGGGGAAACTTCCAACCGATGTTGTCGGCAACAGGGGAAGATCAATTCCCAGGCGTCTCAGTTTTTCTCGTGACATGACCAAATCTCCTTCCAATCGTAACCAGGCGATCGAGCTTGAGTAGGGCGCGATCACGCGGCAGATATTCGAGTCCACACGAAAATGTGAGGTACGAATAATCCGCGCGAATGGCCGGAAGTACTTTTTCCAGCAAAAGACAAACTGTGGTCTCGTCCTCGAGCTTGGTATTGCGCCCATCAATGAGCCCGAGAGCCAGGGGCTTTGGTGATCCCTCAGCAGCAATGACTTCCAACAGGCGCGGACTATAGGTGAAGTCAAAGCCAACGGCCGCAACCGGCAGCTCCAGGAGCTTATGATAGAGGGGGAGGACATCGCCAAAGTACGTGCAGAGAAGAACATGAGCGGGTTCGGCCGCAGATGCCACTACTCGAATGCCCTGTGCAAACACATCCCACGGACCATCCTCTTTGAGGATGCTCGGTTCTTCGATCTGAATCAGAGAGGCTCCGGCGGTCACCAATTTGCGGACTTCCTCGGCCAGTGCCGTCGCGTAAGCTTCCACCAGACGGTCCCTCTGGCGATAGGACTCCGACTGAACGATCGTGAATGCGGCCAGCGTGTATGGACCGGTGATCACGGCTTTGACCGGACGGGGTGAAACCGATCGGGCGAACGTGTATTCCTCGGTGAGGATTGGCCCAGTCCACCGGAGCGGACCAATGACGACGGGCTGACGGACGTAAAAATTCGTGTCGAAGAATCGAAGCAAGCCGTTGATTTTCGTTCCATCGAGTTTCCCGGCGATGTGAGAGAGTGGATCGTACCACCGGATCAGTCCGTCAGTCACGATATCGAGGCCCGCCGTCACCTGATCGGTGATGGCCCGTCGGACCGCCTCATTCTGAGCCCGTTGAACATCGGCGAAACTCTTTTCACCCCGTTCCCACTGAGCAATCGTCTGCCGGAGCAGGTGAAACTCAGCGGCCTCCCCGATTCGCGGATAACTGCTATGGTTTGCCAGAATCAGATTCATGATGAAATCACCTCATTCACTTCCTGAGCGATAAGCTCCTTGATTCGGGAGACGGCGTCCGCCAGAGGTACGTCGAAACAGGCGCGGGTTCGCCGGGAGAGAATTTCCACCTGGCCGAGGGCGACTTTCTGGGGACCGATCGTGATGCGGAAGGGGATACCGATTAGGTCGGCGTCCTTGAATTTCACTCCCGGACGTTCGTCGCGGTCATCGTAAAGGACCTCCACGCCAGCATCGGTCAATTCCTGGTAGAGCCGTTCAGCGGCATCTCGCTGGGCCGGGTCGGCCACATTGACCGGGACGATGATCACCTGAAAAGGAGCGATG
>DATLZR010000005.1 GCA_035573895.1 Blastocatellia bacterium
TGATGAGTAATCGCTCGGCGCGTATCGGGTAACCGACGGCGCACGGGCACGTATTCCCGGGGACCCGGTGCAGGCTCCGTCTTCGGGGCTTCCGCTGACGTCTCCGGCGTTGTCTTCGCCTCGCTCTTTTTCTCCCCTATACCGGTGGATAGCGGTTGGGTGCGCTTGGACCCGTCCCGATAGACGGCGATTGCCTTCAACCCCATCCGCCAGGCATCAATGAAAAGCTGCTCGATCTCCTCGACGGTGATGTCATGGGGCAGATTGCAGGTTTTGCTGATCGCGCCGCTGATGAAAGGTTGAACCGCCGCCATCATTTTCACATGCCCCATATAGTGGATCGAGCGATGACCGTTGACGGGACGGAAGGCGCAATCGAACACGGGCAGATGCTCCTCTTTGAGGTAGGGGGCTCCTTCGATGGTGCCCCGGTCTTCAACGTAGGCCATGATCTCCTTGATCTGTTGCTCGTCATAGCCGAGCCGGCGCAACGCTCGAGGGACGGTTTGATTCACGATCTTGAGAAGCCCGCCCCCCACGAGCTTCTTGTACTTGACCAGGGCGATGTCCGGCTCGATGCCCGTGGTATCGCAATCCATGGCGAACGAGATGGTTCCTGTCGGAGCGATCACCGTGACCTGAGAATTGCGATAGCCGTAGATTTCACCGAGGCGCAAGGCCTCATCCCAAACATAGTGAGCGGCCTCCAGAAGCTCTTGAGGAACCAGCTCGGGGTTGATCCGCACGAGACTCTCACGATGCTTCCGAATGATGCGCAGCATCGGCTCTCGATTGACGGCGAACCCCGCAAACGGCCCCATCCGTTCGGCGATCTGGGCCGAGGTCAAGTAAGCCTGTCCGGTCATCAGCGCGGTGATGGCCGCCGCGTAGGCCCGTCCTTCCTCGGAATCGTACGGAAGGCCGCGCGACATGAGCAAAGCCCCCAGATTGGCGTACCCCAAACCCAGCTCCCGGAAGGCCTGAGCGTTAGCCGCGATCTTCGGTGTCGGATAGCTGGAATTGCCGACGATGATCTCCTGCCCCAGGATCATGACCGACACGGCGTGTCTGAATGCCTCGACATCAAATTCGCCATCCGGGCGAAGGAATTTCATCAGATTCAGTGACGCGAGATTGCACGCGCTATCGTCCAGATGGACATATTCCGAGCAAGGATTCGAGGCATTGATCCGCCCGCTATTAGGACAGGTGTGCCAGTCGTTAGTGGTCGTGTCAAATTGCATCCCGGGATCGCCGCACTCCCACGCCGCCTGGGCGATCTGGCGGAGGATATCACGGGCGCGGTGCGTCTCCAGGATTTCTCCCGTGGTCACCGCCCGCAGGTGCCACTCTTTGTCTTCCAGCACGGCGTGCATGAACTCGTCGGTGACGCGCACCGAGTTGTTGGCATTCTGGTACTGAATGGAAATCCATCCGTCGGAATCAAGCGACGACATATCATAGCCGGCTTCGGCCAGAGCGTACGCTTTTCTCTCCTCCTTGGCCTTGCACCAGATGAACTCCAGAATATCGGGATGATCTACGTTGAGCACCACCATTTTGGCGGCACGTCGCGTTTTTCCTCCGCTTTTGATCGTTCCGGCAATGGAGTCGGCTCCGCGCATAAATGATACCGGCCCCGACGCTCTTCCCCCTTTGGAGAGGTACTCCTTCGAGGACCGAAGTTTCGAGAGATTGATGCCTGCCCCCGATCCGCCCTGAAAGATTTTCCCTTCCGTCCGATACCATTCCAGGATCGAGTCCATGTCATCCTCAATCGAAAGGATGAAACAGGCCGAGCACTGAGGTCGGGGCTCGAAGCCGACATTGAACCACACCGGGCTGTTGAAAGAAGCCATCTGGTGAAGCAGTAAATAGGTCAGCTCGGCGCGGAAGGCATCGGCCGCCTCCGCTGAGGCAAAATAACCATCCTTGATTCCCCACTCGGTGATGGTGTTGGCCACTCGACCGATCATCTGGCGCACGCTGTACTCGCGCTCAGGCGTACCCAGTTTCCCTCGAAAATACTTCTGGGCGACGATGTCGGTCGCCAACTGGGACCAAAAGGAGGGAAACTCCACGTTCTGTTGTTCAAAGACGACCTTGCCATCACTCCCCACTATACGCGCCGTGCGTCGTTCCCACAGAACTTCATCAAAGGGATCCACGCCGGGGCGCGTATAGAAGCGCCTGATTTCCATTCCTCGATAGAACGACGTAGCCTGTACCACATCCTCGATCCGTTGCATTTCTTCTACCTCCCTCGACAAAGATCTCCACGACACGGAGCCACCAAGCGGTGCACGCGGTGGACGGCCGGATTTCTCGCTCGATTTTTCCTGCTTGTGCGGCTGGCTTCGACATCGTTTGGCCAGCCTGACGGTGCCTAGTCTAAACACAATAGGTTGGCTTGTCAAGAAAAAAAATCGCAATATATTGTGGTTCGGCCCTAAGCGGCGGAGCGAGAAGAAAATAAAATTTTTTCCACAGAATTTCGACAGTTTTTCCACAGGGAGGCGGGAGAAAGCAGAGCGCGAAGCGCCATGAGCGGCACAGCGGGCCCTCGGTGAGACGCCTCTGGCCAATCAGGCTTTCCCGCATTTTCAAGCAGTTACAGCAGTGCTGCTGATTTCGATCAGGCCTGGACCGAGTCCCTCCTCAGCCCGGCCACACGATCAATCGCGGGCGAGCGGAAAAACCTGCGGAGGGGAACAGAATGGGAAAATCCGCCCCAGTGTCCCTGGGAACAGGAGATAAATCCCACGGACTCGCCACCAATCCGGAGGAAGCCGGATCGAAAGCAGGCGCCCGGCCGTCACCGGAGAGGATGAGCGAGTCGGATTTCGGCCCCGGTGGCGTCTGATGCCCCCAATGGAACGATTGTGACGCTGGAGAGAGCCTCGCCTGCCCTCTGCGGATCCTTCACCCGAACACGAAGCCTCAGAACGCTCCCGGAACCCAGGGAGAACGTCTTCAGAGGTGAAGCGAGAGGAGGCATCAGGAGGACGACCATTTCCCCAGCCGTTTGCGAATGGGTGACCAAAACAAATCCCTCGGGCGCAAGATCGCCCCTTTCGACGGTGATCCGATCAACGAGGGTGGGATCAAAATAGATGCTGAGTCGGAGCGCGGCAATCCCCTCCGGGTTGTCCAGCACAACGGGGACGCGGTATTCCTCCCCGGCAGAAACAACCTGACCGAGAGCAATCCGACGCGGCTTCGCTGCGATCACGCTCATGGGTGTCTCGGTTCGCACCGGACAGCTATCGGGAAGGAGTTTTTCACCGGTGAGATGCTGGATCAGGAAAATCAAGTCCACTTCGTTGACCATCCCGTCGCAGTTGGTGTCCGCCGCTTCCAGAGCCAAGCCCGTCAGGGGACTCTCTCCCGTCAGGTGGGCGATGAGTCGCAGCAGGTCCTGCTCGTTGATGAGACCGTCCTGCGTCACATCGCCCGGCTGAACATTTCTCACGGTGAACTTCCCATCCTGAACACAGATTTCCAGCGGAACTCCAGCCGGGCTTGCCGCCGATGCGAGACTGAAGCGAAGGGGAATTGCCGTCCGATCCGGCGCTGAGGGAACCACGTCAAAGGTAACAAGAGCAACTGTTCCCGCCTGGCTCGGCAGTGTGGGAATCGGTGTCCGTAATGGCGGCGCAACAAGAAGGGCAAGTTGACCCCGTGTTCCGACGTTGACGTTGAAGCTGAAATCAGCCGGTATGAGCGTCCCCCGGCTCACCGCCTGGCGATCTCGAATGGCCAGGATGGCCGGATCAAAGGTGAGAACGAGCCGAAGCGCCGCAATGTCGCTGGCATCACTCAGATTGATCGGGATAGTAATAGTCCGACCTGCCGCTTCGCGGAAGTCCCCGGTCGTCAGGGTGCGACAGGCTTCACTCCCGCTCAAAGAAATCGTGATCATGGGCTTCTCTGGGTCATTGCTCGTGATCGTAAGTGTGCCCGTTTGCAACCCTTTGCCCATCAGGGTAAAGCGCAGCGTCAGCGTTTGTTGTCCGCCCGGTGGGATCGTCAGCGGAATCGTCGGAGACACGACCGTGAATTGGGGGTTATTCGTCGCGGCTGCACTGATGATCAGCGGAGCCGTCCCGGTATTTTTCAGCGTCAGCATTCGCTCGCTGCTGTGGCCGGGGAGAACCGCTCCGAAGTCGAGCGCCTGAACCGAAACTTCAATTCGGGCAACAGCCGCAATTCCCTCGCCCCGCAGTGTAACGGAGGCCGTCGGCCGCGTGGGATCGGTACCGGTCACCGTCAACGTGGCCGTTTTCACTCCCGGTGTTGTCGGTTGGAACTCGATGAGCATCGCCTGCTCCTTCCCCGGATCCACTGTGAACGGAGCCGTCGGCGAAGAGAGGGAAAACTGCGGATCGCTCACCGCGACGCCCGTTACTCCAAGAGGCCCTGTTCCCGTATTGCGGACTGTGATGCTCTTCTGGGTCTTCTGCCCGACAACAACGGGACCGAAATCCACCGTTGCCGGGTTCACCTCAATTCTGGGCGCGAGAACCCGCGTGGTGGCCGTCGCCGAGTTGTTCGCGCTCGCCGGATCGGCCTCGTTGGCTCTGACGCTCACGGTGTTGGTGAGTGTTTCCTCTCGTGATGGTCTGACCGTAAGCGTGATCGTCGCTGCACTGCCATTGGCAAGCGTGCCCACCGAGCAAACGATCCTCGGCGGCTCCGCTGTACACGTCCCCTGGGTCGTTCGCACAGAACCGAAGGTGACGGCATCAGGCAACGTGTCCGTTGCAACGACTCCTGTCGCATCCTGGGGACCGTTGTTTCTTACCGTGATGGCGTAGCTCAACTCATTTCCCACGACGACGGGATCCGGTGTTCCCGTCTTCGTCACCAAGAGATCGGCTGAACCCACAGTGAGCTGAAGATCGGCGGACCGGGAAAGGCTTCCGCTCGTGCCAACGATCTGGATGGCACTCGTTCCCACAGTCGTGGTCGCTCCGACGTTGATCGTGACGACGCTCGATGCAGGAGTCGTTGGCGTTGGAGTGATCGGATTTTGATTGAAACTGCACGTCACTCCCGCAGGAGTGTTCCGACAGGAGAGCGTGACCGGGCTGGCGAATCCCCCACTCGACGTCACCGTGCAGGTCGAGCTGCCGCTCGATCCCGGTGCCACACCCAAAACCGATGGGGTGCAGGTGAGGGTGAAGTCTTGCTGTTGAACGAGAGCAATAGTGGAGCTGAACTCTGACGTATTGCCCGAGGCGTCCGTCGCCGTTGCGACCAATAGGTCACCGGGGCTCAGGCCGAGCGTTGCGGCATTACCCACGACGAACGTGCGGGCCCTTCCCGCTGACTCGGAAAGGTAGGTATCGCGCGCAAGGAAGGTCCGGTCTTTACCGTCGGATCCTGCCGCATAGACTTCAATGGTCAACGGATAGGCTGAGCTGACGGGGCTTGAATCTACTCGATAGACGAGAGTGATCCATCCATCGGGTGTCACCTCGGCCCGCATGAGTTCGGGGTAGTTCTGCAGGTTATTCGGACCGGTATCGGGATCTCGATCATCATTGCGTGTTCGCATGCTGATGGTTTCGCCCCGATCCATGAGGTTCACTTCGATGCCCGCATTGCCGACAAACCGATTCTGCCACACGGCGTTGTTCGTTCCGGCGGTGGCGTCAACGGAGATCCCGTCGCCTTCATTAAACGCAATAATGTTGACTGCACCGGGAGCCGTACCTCCGATGAGATTTGCCGATGTCCGCTCCGCAAGCAAAACGCCGCTGCTATGGTTCGGCAAGGGTGTTTGACCATCCGCGGCCAGGCCGATGAAATTTCCCTGAACGAAATTCCTCGCACCCCCGGCGAGCACGATGCCGTACTTGCTGTTGCCTGAGATGATGTTCCGCGCTGCCGGCACCGTCCCACCAATGGTGTTGCCGCTCGCGCTGAGGATGGCTACGCCCGCCGCGCCGTTTGCGAGCGAAACTTCTCCACGACCGTCCGTGCCGATGAAGTTCCCCTGGACGAGGTTTCCCGACGCGCCCGTGAAGCTCAGCCGAAAGGCAGAAAAATCCGCAATAGCGATCCCCCCGGACAGTGTCGGTGGCAACAACGGGGGTGGCGTTTTCGCATTGCCCGAGAGGATATTTCGAGCCCCTGCCTGAACACCTCCGATGGTATTATTTGGAGCGCCGAGAACGAGAATTCCCACGGAGTTCCCGATCGCCCTGCGGCCCGCCCGATCTACTCCGACAAAATTTCCCTGCACGAGATTTCCGGTGGCCGAGCTGCCGGCCACGGCGAGACCGGCAACATTGCCGGAAAGGACATTTCGGGCCGATTCCGATGATCCTCCGATGATGTTGTCAGGGCTGGCAACGAGGATTCCCGCCAGGCCATTTCCCCTCCCTGCTTCCCCCGCCAGATTTGTGCCGATCACACATCCTTCAACACGATTTCCGCCAGCGCGACTGAGGACGATTCCGTTCCCTCCGATGCGACTCAGGTCGGTAACGCTCAGGGCTCGCGCATAGTCGGCGCGAAAGCGGGTGATAACGAGCCCACGAATGAAACTGTTGCCACCGGTGATGGTCAGTCCGTTGGCGACGCCCGCCGCGCTCCCATCAATCTCCACATAGCCTGCCGGCTGTGTCGAACCATCAATGGTCACAGCTTCCGTGATCTCCGGAAGCGGTGACTGTGGGGTGATTAGTGGGACACCTGTTGTGGGGATGTCAAAGACGATAACATCAGGCCCCGGCGAGCTGTTTGCATCCAGGATGGCCTGCCGCAAGGAGCCCGGTCCTCCATCACCCGTATGGGTCACTACAAACGTCCGCGCCACCGCGCTCATCATCAGCCAGGGTGAAACCGAATTCCACGGCAGTATCACCAAATCACTCTGGCCATCCGCGTTCAACTGCTCGGCCAGCAGGTCTGAGACCCCTCCCGCGACATCTAACGAGTCCACATCGGCTTGAAGGGACCAAAACCCAGAAGTACCCGCTCGCGTCCCTTTGCTCGTGAAGAGAAAAAGCCGATCGGAACCGGAGCGCGCGACGATCAGATCGTCCAGATGTTGACCCGTCATCCGAATGGGAACCATCCGGACTTTCTCGCCATTCACGTGACGACTGCCCGCTACCGTCGCGGCTTCATCCAGTGGAAGCGGAACAGAAACCCGCTCGGAGTCCCTCACGATATGAAGCACGCCGGTTTCGTCAAGGAGAGCAATCTCATGGCGAAATTCGCCGTCCGCGAGGAAGTCGCCGACAGCAACGGCGATCAATCGGGCAGGAAAGGATCGCCGTGCGATTCTCGGCTCTGCTTCAAGAGCTGGCTCACAGGAGCCGGCAAAAGAGGTGTCCTCACGACCAAGAATGATCACAGCCTCTGCGCCGACTGTGAGGACGATGTCAATGGGGTACCGGTCGTCCACCTGACCGATAGTAATGGCGGAGATCTCCTCCGGCATCGCGAAACTTTTAGGACAGGCGGCAAGGAACCCGTCGGGTCCCTCAAAAATCAGCAATTGATGGCCGTCCGGGCGAGTAACACCAACAACGAGATCAGAGATTCCGTCTCTTCGGTTCACATCTCCCACAGCCAGTTCGGTCAGTTCACCCGGAAGCATGAGCTGGCGAACGTCACTGAACCCTCCCCGACCATCTCCCTTGAGCAGGAGGATGGCGCGATTCCCTCTTTCTGCTGCAACAAGATCGAGGTGCCCGTCGGCATCCCCATCAACGGCAGCGAGAACCTCCGGGATGATTGACACGGGATAGACGTGCGCGCGGCTGTCGAAGGGAACCGCCTCTTGTGGGCGAACCGATTCGGGCGAGCGAGCATGACGTGATATGCGGTTACCTCTCGATTCAATGAGGGAGAGATCAGGCATTCGAATCAGACTCGCCCGTCCTCGATGAAAGGTGATGATTCCTCCCTGAGGGGCAAGGTAAGAAAGAGCGAGATCACTCCGGCCATCTTCATCGAAATCCCCGGAGGCAAGGCTCAGCGGAAGGACTAATTGTGCATGTAGCACCCTGGCCAATCCAGGATTGTTGACGACTTCTATCGGCAGATGCACAGCTTCAGCCAGGATCAGATTTTTCCGGCGCAGGATCAACGACTTCTCCTGGCCAAATGTGCCACCCCCCTTCCAAAGCTGCGCCTTAACCGGGCTGGCGCTCCTGCTCAAGCCAGGCGACAGAGGAGGAGCGGTCTCCATCCCCGCAGCCACCACAACGCCCAGGAGAATCATACAAGAGGCTACATCACCAATCTTTCTCAGCATCGGCTCCGCCCCCATCGGAATGGCGTCTCAGCTCCTCGATATCAAAAAGCCAATCGTGATTTTTAAGAGCGGTCAACAGATCTTTGCATCGCACGTCCCGCAAGATTATATCTGCCTTTCTCGCCCGATCAAGGTGAAACGAACTGTGAGCGGAGGTAATCTCCAGGGTAACGAATAAGGCGAACCGCCAGGGCGAACCAGAGACTGTGCAACAAACAGTTAGACGCGGCTGTCCACGCCCCGTACCCTCGGAGCGCCCGTATCTTGAGGCGAGAGGCGCTTCGGAAGCGCGCGCTTTCCAAAGCACCTCACTTGCGGACCGGTTTAAAGAGAAAGAAGCACATCGAGCAGGAGGCGCTCTTCGTCTGGCTGTACGGTGCGGAGATCGAGGACCAAACGGTCATCTTCGATTCGTGCGATGACGGGCGGCTGCGCATCCCGCAGTTTTTTCTCCAGCTCGTTGGCCGAGAGATCATCTCGGTGAACGGCGATGAGGGTCGTCTCCAGACGAGCTTCCGGCGCTGACCCACCACCGGTGACGGAATACCCGGGCCGAAGCGAGAAGTTCCAGCGAGAATCGGCCAGCCGTCGCGCCCGTTGCACGAACCGTTGGGCACGTCGCCGGAGAACTGCTGGCGACAAAGTGACCATCCTCAGAACCGGGATCTGTTGTTCGGGTGACGCCCGGAGGTAGCCTCGTAATGTCGCCTCAAGGGCCGCGAAGGTCAACTTATCCGGTCGGACGGCACGCATCAACGGGTTTCGCTTGATCTTCTCGATGAGCGATGCCCGCCCAACGATGATGCCGGCCTGGGGACCGCCAAGGAGCTTATCTCCACTGAACGAGCATAGATCAACCCCTCGGGACAAAGAGTGTGCAACCGTTGGTTCGTCGGCAATCCCCCACCGAGACAGGTCAATGAGGCAGCCGCTCCCGAGGTCCTCAAAACAGGGGAGTCCACACTCGTGTGCGAGAGCAACGAGATCTGACAAATCCGGTTGTTCCGTGAAGCCCACAATGCGAAAATTGCTCCGATGAACGCGAAGGATCAATCGCGTTCGTTCGGAGATCGCCCGCCGATAATCCGATAGGCGCGTGCGGTTGGTCGTTCCCACTTCCCGCAAAATAGCTCCCGACTTCTCCATGATCTCGGGAAGGCGAAAAGACCCTCCAATCTCGACCAGTTCGCCCCGCGAGACGATGACCTCTCCTCCTTCGGCCAGGGTATTGAGGACGAGGAAAACGGCAGCGGCATTGTTATTGACAACGACGGCCCCTTCGACACCGAGAAGCCGACGAAGGATCTCCTGGCAGTGTACCTCACGACTGCCCCGGCGTCCCTGCTCCAGATCATACTCCAGATTGGAATAGTGCATCCCGATCTCTTCCAGGGCGGCGAGGGCATCCGCCGAAAGAGGAGCCCGACCTAAATTAGTGTGGATAATCACGCCGGTGGCATTGATGACGCGCCGGAGCGAGGGAGACTGAATCTTTCGACAGACGCGGATGACGCGTGATTCGATCTCACGATGGAGGTCCTCAGGAGTTGAAAATGCTCGGCCTGCCCGGACCTCTTGTCGCACCTCTTCGACCACCCCCTGAACGGCTTGCGTGACGAGCCCCGGACCGATGCGGGAGACGAACTCCTGAATGGCCGGCCAGCGAAGAACAGCGTCTATTGAGGGAATGGCTCGGAGGATTTCAGTTCTCACCATAACTCCCCATGATCTGAAGGGACCGCGCTGACACCTGATGCCCTCTGAACTTTCACTTCACGGACGTTTTGGGGGGAGGCTCCTCCACCTGGATTTTCACCGTGAGTTCACCGGAATTGTCCTCGTAACGGCTGTCGTTGACCATGAGGAAGAGTCGGCCATTGCGCCGAGCGATGATTTCCGTCGCTCGTCCAACGAAGATGAAATCATCATTATCATCGCCGATGACGGCAATGAGGCCGCCGCTCGGGTTCTGAGCCATCATCTTCGCCGGGTCTTTCAGCTCGATTCCTTCAGGCCCGCAGGATTGGGTCGGAGAGATGCGAATCCTCCCTGTTGCTGAGATCCGAATACGATGGCCCTTGCGAACATCGAGCCCGGTGTCCTGCCAGTTCCCTTCAGCCGCGAGAACGGTCACCGTTGTTTCGCGGAACTGAGGCAGAAGGGGAGCTTGAACCTGAGCGGGAGAGTCTTTCGCGGGGGGAGGGGCTTCCTTTAAGGAACCTTCTGCCGGTACTGGCTGAGGACGCGAAGTCACCGCCGACGATACTGTAGGTGGAGATGGTTGAGACGAAGGCGGCAGACTGGAAGACTGGGGAGGGGGAGGCGAGATCTTCGTGGACGGCTGTTCTTCTGCCCGGCGTGAAGGAGCACTCGTCGCCTCAGGTGCGACCGACCGGGAGTGCTCCGCCTCGCGTCCCTGTCCGAAATCAATACTCTCAACGTCCTCGACGGCAATGATCGCGCGGCTTCGAGTCCCTGCCAGAATAATGGTGAAGTCTCGCCCATCGAACGCAATCACCCGTCCTCGAAGGACAGATCCATTTCTGAGCTTCACGATATGATCCTCCTCAGCGGTCAAAGCTCCTCCACGAGACGCCAGGGCGAGAACAAAGACAACAACACCAAGCCCTCCGAATATCAATCGAGTGGGTCTATGCCATCGCTGTCGCTTTCGCATGATCACCCCCTTTGTGCTGACTCAGGGTCGGTTGTCACGCGACTAACATATCAAAGATCGCCGTCCGAGCAAAGGAGAAATCCACCGGCGACCGATTGCCAAGAGCACTCCCCTCGTGCTAAAAATATGGCAGCGTCGCCGTGGTGAAGTCAGGTCTAACACACTGGTCTTTCAAGCCAGGATTCGCGGGTTCAAATCCCGCCGGCGACGCCATCCCCCGTGAGTGATGGCGCTGCCTGTTGTAACCGCGCGAGCAGTTTCTCGTGAATTCCCCCAAAGCCCCCGTTTGACATAATCACAATCACATCTCCAGTCCGAGCGATACGGGCGACATAGTCCACAATGGCGGCAACAGAGTCCAGGGCGGAGGCAGATTTCCCCTGGCGCTGAAGCGCCGCCGCAATGGCTTCGGGTCGCAACCGATCCGGCTCGGGTACAACGTCGGGTTTGAAGACCGGGGCCAGAACGGCGACATCTGCCATCTGAAGAGCCTCGATATAGGGAGCTTCCATCAGCCGTAATCGGGATGTCCGAGAGCGAGGCTCAAATAGGGCGATGAGACGACGGCCAGGGTATTTCGCCCTGAGCGCCTCCAGGGTTGCGCGCACTGCCGTTGGATGGTGAGCAAAATCATCTACGAGCAGAATCCCGTTGACTTCCCCCCGAACCTCCATACGCCGTTTCACGCTGCGAAACGACCTCAGGGCGTGCGCCACGGTTTCCTTCGGAATGCCGAGGGCAGCCGCCAGAGCAATCACGGCCAGGCAGTTCTTCACGTTAAAACGTCCCACAAGCGGGGTCTGAAAACGACCATAAGTCTCGCCGCGAGCCAGAACGCGAAACTCCGTGTGACCCTGGCCGATGAAAATGTCAACCGCTTTCCAGTCGGCATCATTTTCCAGACCGAAGAACTCCACGGGACACCATGCCTTGATAGCCAGTTCCCGGACAACCGGGGAATCCCCGTCGGCGATCAAACGGCCCCTCCGGGGGATGAGATTGAGAAGTCGGTGGAATGCCGTCTTCACCGCTTCCAGATCGGGGTAAATATCGGCATGATCAAACTCGATGCTATTGAGAATGACAGTGTCCGGAAGGTAGTGAACGAACTTCGGTCCCTTGTCGAAAAAAGCCGTGTCGTATTCGTCGCCTTCGATGACGAAGAATCCGCTGTCGGTCAACTGATAACTTGTTCCCAGATTTTCGACGATCCCGCCCACAAGGAAACTGGGGTTCATCCCGGCCTGGACCATCGTCCAGATGGCGAGGGATGTTGTCGTTGTCTTCCCATGTGTACCCGCCACCACAATTGAGTGACGCCCCCGGATAAACCTCTCCTTGAGCACCTCAGGTAGAGACTGGTAATAAAGCTTGGCATCAAGCATGTACTCGACCTCGGGATTCCCGCGCGACAGGGCATTTCCCACAACGACGACGTCTGGGTGCGGTTGAAGATTTTCTTCCCGGTACCCATTGAACACAGGAATTCCCAGATTGCTGAGAAAAGTTGACATTGGGGGATAAACATCCTGATCCGAGCCGGTGACCCGATCCCCCGCCGCTTTGAGCAAACCTGCCAGACCGGCCATCGCGGTTCCACATATCCCTATGAGGTGATAATGCTTCTGCACCATCGCCGTTCTCCTTCAGTGTTGTGTCACTCGGTTGACCTGCATAGAAGATCATCACTCAACGCAGAGCATCGGGGCCAGCCGACGAAACCTCTCAGGGCCAATACCGGGGACGATGAGAAGATCTTCCACTTTCTGGAAGGGTCCATGACGCTCCCGGAGACGGATTATCTCGTCGGCCAGGACAGGACCGATCCCGGGAAGCCTCTCGAGGTCTTGACGAGATGCCCGATTAAGACTCAGCCGCTGCACCGGCGCCAATGCTCGACCACTCTCACTCGTGGCCTGAATATCACAGCGAGCTGTCTCCGGAGGAAACGGAACCGCAGGTGCGGTTAGGAGTTTCGTCCGCCGAGTCTCCACATAACGGCTAGCGCCCATGGCGACGAATAAAAGAAAAACACCGGCAAGCGACCAACGGATGATCTCGATCATGAGGGAACGATTCACGACCTTCACCCTTGTGATCCCCTGTTTCCACGCCAGCCGTCGGCCGGGGTCGTCCGTCTCAGGCAATCCATGTAAAGGATCTCATACTCACGAACCATTTCATCAAATGATTTGATTGGTTGGATATTTTGCCTGAAGCGTTCGAGGAGTGAGGGCTCGGCGATGATACGACGGAGCTGACGGGCGAGGTCATCAACGTCTCCCCGCTCGAAATGGAGGCCGTTGACTTCATGGGTAACCATTCGTTGCATCTCACCCAGACGAGGGCAGATGACCGGAACACGGGCAGTCTGAGCCTCGAGAATTGTCAGAGGCCCCGTCTCATACCAGCGAGAGGCGACAACGAGCACATCGAGAGAGGCCAAAACGGTTCCAATCTGTTCGGGAGGAAACGAGCCGTGAAACCGAATACGAGGATGATGGCCTGCCAGACGCTTCAGGGCTGACTCGAACGTCGGGTCGTCGAAGTCACCAAAGAACTCAAGGCTCGCCTGATGGTCGCTGTCAGCCTGCATGAAGGCTCGGACCAACAAATCAGCCCCCTTGACCCAGTTGATTCGCCCGATAAAGCCAATTCGAAGACGCGTACTGCCCTCCCGGCCCGGGGAAGATGGAATGTTTCCCGACTGCGTAGGGAGAATCCTGCTTGTGTCCACGGTTTGGGTGATCAGTCTCAACCGGCTTTCTGGAAGTCCTGCCCGACGAAACACTTCGAATGCAAAGGGATTCACCGCGACCAAGACATCAACCTTCTCCAGGAGGGAACGAAGTCGCTCGGGTCGGTAACACACTGCGTCAACGGCATCGGCGACAAGGGGCGGGAGATGCCTCCGAAAGGCCGGCCAGCGACCCAGTCGAAAGAGGATAGCGGCCAGGTGATCCGGAGCTACCCCCTGGAACAGACGGTGACTTTTGTAGGTTCGAGTTTCATGGATGATGCAGGCCAGACACTCCCTGGGAGAGACCTGCCAATCACCGGGACAGAGCCGATCATCCCATGTGAGCAAGGTCGTCTTCCAGCAGATGGGCCAATAATCTGTTAACGTCCAGACGATCGGCAGACCCGCCCTGGTGGCCGCATCTATGACGGATGCCGAGAGGAACAGGCAATTCATGACGTGAACAAGGTCCACATGCTCTTGCCGGAATATCTCGAAGACCTTCTCTCCGACTTCCGGGTGGTAGATGGAGTGAAGGAAGGGGGCCTCGCGTGGGACTGCAAAACGCAACCGAAGGACTGGCAGTCCCTGGTAATCACTACGAGTGACGGCTATCCCACTGGAACCGTTTCGCTTATCGGCACAAATGATTAAAGGGGTGTGGCCCCGGGTAGCTACTGCTCGTGCGAGCCCGTCGGTCAAAACTTCCACGCCTGCCCGGTGCTCAGGCAAAAATCTGTGAGTCACGAATGCGATCTTCACAAGGCCTAACTCCTGTCCACCGGCGCCAGAAATGAATTGCACCAGCGAGGTGATTTTACCATAAGTTGGGGATGTGGCTGCGTACTTGAATTTGGCCGGTTTGCTGAACGGGGCTTTTGCCCGAACAGGGAGTGGCCTTCCCCGGCTTGGACAAAAACTCGGGAGTCCCCGTGGACTCAAATAAGCTCCGGTCGAAACTAACACTTGACACACGACAGCGAAATCCCTAAACTAAGGTGTTTGTGAAGTAAGAGGGGTGCAGAGCGAGAGGGGACCCCGAGGGGATGAACAGCAGGTTACCAGATTGGGGATGAGAAATGTCACCACGTCTAGAATTACCGGAGGACGTGGTGCCGTGTGCCGGTGGGATGCCCGGGGTTACGTCGGAGGGCCCCGACGACGAGCTAATGATCACGAAAGGACGGGCTCAGGAAAGGTGCGCTGTAATAAGTAAGCAACGAAGACCTCGCTCATGACATCCTGTGGTTCGGAGGCGAAATCCAGTCTTGAAGAACACAAAGCCTATGGAGACCTTATTGGAACAGATTGATGATCCTGTCCTGATGCCTCTAGAGGAGGAGTCGTCCTCGTTGCCGGAAGGCTTTGGGCGGGATGACCTTTTTGACATTGCCTATCCCGAGGAGGACTTCAGCAGCGAGTTACGCACTCTTCCCGAGGAAGAAGGCGTTGTTGAAGAAGAAGAGACCGTGGCGGGCGAAGGAGAGCCGGGGGAGATCGAGGCTGTTGATGCGATTCGGACGTACTTCCGCGAGATCGCCTCAACACCCCTTCTGACCCAGGAAGGGGAAGTGATGCTGGCGAAACGGATCGAGCGCGGCGAGATGATGGTGAAAAAGGCACTCTCCCGCTCCCCCATCGTTCTGGCTGAGCTGATCGCGACGGGAGACAAACTGAAAAAGGGTGAGATCCACGTGCGGCAGATTGTCGAGGTTGCTGAAGAAGAAACCGTCAGCGACGAAAAACTTGAACAACTCCGTGAGGAAACTCTCCAACTTCTTGAAGACGTGAAGAAAAGCTATCGCCGGTTGCTCCAGCAAGCAGAAAAGGTCAGGGGGGGTCCTGCTCACTCTCGGCAACGGGCGCGGCTTCTGCGGAAGTTAGCCCGTACGCGAATTGAAATCTCACGGATTGTCCGTCAGTTTCATTTCACCGCCGCATTCCAGGACCACCTGATCCAGCGCATACAGGAGGCTGCCGACAAGCTCAAAGAAGCCCGTGCGGCTGTTGAGGCTCTCACCCAATCCCGCAAGCGCAGTCGGCGAGGCCGCGCCGAACGTGAGTTTCAGGCTCAGCTACGGGCGGCCCGCAAGCGCGTTCGGGAACTGACCCAGCAGTACGGCGCTTACATCCAGGAACCGGCGAAGTCGTTGGAACGGATCCTGAAGGGCCAGAATCAAGCCCAGCAGGCCAAACGAGAACTGACAGAAGCTAATCTGCGCCTGGTGATTGCCTTTGCCAAGCGCTATGCTCACCTCGGTCTACCCCTTTTGGACTTGATTCAGGAAGGCAATATCGGCCTGATGAAAGCCGTTGATAAGTTTGATTACCGACGCGGTTACAAGTTTTCCACCTATGCGGTGTGGTGGATCCGGCAGGCCATTCGCCGGGCCATCTCCGATAAGGCGCGAACCATCCGGCTCCCGGTTCATGTCACTGACACTCTGGAACGCATTCGCCAGGTCACCCGCGAACTGAGCGAAAAACTGGGGCGGGATCCGACGCCCGCAGAGATCGCCCGCAAGGTCGGGATCACCACCGAGAAACTCCGACAGCTCATGGAGGCTGCCCAGGGCCCTGTGTCGCTGGAGACGCCGATGTTCGAGAACGAGGAGGTGCGCCTCGGTCACCTCATCCCCGATCGTTCCTCGAACAACCCGATTGAAGCAACAATTCAAAACAACCTGAAGCGAATCACCGAGGAATCGCTGAAGGTCTTGACGCCCCGGGAAGAGGTGATCATTCGGATGCGCTTCGGATTGAATCCCACCGGCGAAGAATACACGCTGGAGGAGATCGGACGCCATCTCGGTGTGACCCGCGAACGCATTCGCCAGATTGAGGCGCGCGCGCTTGCTAAACTCCGCCATCCGACGATTAGCTCAAAGTTGAAATCCTTTCTGGGGTAAGAGGCTATGACGGATATGCGAAATACATTCGAATCACCTCCGATGGAACACACACCACGACAAGGATCGGGCTCGGACCTGATCCTGATCGAAGGCGTGCTGGAAGTACTGCCGGAAGGGCATGGCTTCCTTCTTTCGCCCGAGAACAACTACATTCAGAGCCCGGATGATATCTACGTGGCGCAATCGCAAATCCGGCGATTCCGCTTACGAACTGGCGATATTATCTGTGGAGTCTGCCGTCCCCCTCACGACGATGAGCGATATTTTGCTCTGGTTCGGATCGAGGCGGTCAACGGGGAACCAGCGGAAAAACGGCGGGAAATTCCGGCCTTTGAGACGTTCGTGCCGTTGTTCCCAGAAGAGAGATTCCGCCTGGAAACGGTACCCGATAACCTCTCGGCTCGCGTGATGGACCTTCTGACACCTATCGGAAAGGGTCAACGAGGACTGATCGTGGCGCCCCCTCGAACGGGGAAGACGATTCTGTTGCAAACGATCGCCAACTCGATCACGCGCAATCACCCCGAGGTCAAACTCATCGTTTTGTTGATTGACGAACGACCCGAAGAAGTGACCGATTGGGATCGGAAGGTTCACGGCGAGATCGTCGCCTCCACGTTCGATCAATCGCCCGAGCGCCACGCACGCGTTGCTGAAATCGTCCTGGAGAAAGCCCGACGACTGGTCGAATACGGCCACGATGTCGTTATTCTCCTGGATTCTCTCACCCGTCTGGCGCGGGCTCATAACTCGATTGTGGAACGGAGCGGAAGGACGCTCACGGGAGGAATTGACGCCAGTGCCCTGCAGAAGCCGAAACGGTTCTTCGGAGCTGCCCGGAATCTCGAAGACGCCGGGAGCCTAACCATCATCGCGACCGCCCTCATTGATACGGGATCGCGGATGGATCAGGTGATCTTCGAAGAATTCAAGGGAACGGGCAATATGGAGATTCACCTCGATCGGACTCTGGCGGATAAGCGGATCTTCCCGGCCATTGACATCCATAAGTCGGGCACGCGAAAAGAAGAGCTGCTCATACCGCCACAGGACCTGAACCGGATCATTGTCCTTCGCAGGGTATTGGCCACGCTGTCGCCCGTCGAAGCCATGCAACTGATGCTGGAACGGCTGGCCAAGACAAAGACCAATGCCGACTTCCTCAATTCTCTCCAGGTCGAGTCTGAGCGGGCTGCTGTCTCGTCGTCGCGGAGGTCACTGGCCAGTTAATCCGGCGCTTCCCCCCGGGGACGCATAGCATTGGTGGCGACACCCGCGTTCCCGGCGTCATTCCCGGAAGTCCTCCAGATTACTTCCGGTTCGTGCCCGAAAGGCTTTTCTTCACCACCATGACAGAGTACATTCACCCGCCTCAACTACAACGCCCATCGGGTTGAATGGAGAAGCTCGACCGCCTCGGGTGGGCGGCGGGAATTTCCTTCCGGGCCTATGGCGTGCGAGTCGGTATCCGCACGACGACCCCCGATGTTCTTCCGCTGATCTACCCCCTCCTTCCGCCAGGATGGAAACCGCTCTCCCGACCGATCGTGGATTACCTCTATTCGTTCGTCGTGGGAGGGAGAGGGCCGGCATCCATCCGTCACTTTCACATTGTTTATTCGGGCGCTGTGCGACTGGCGCGAACAACCGATCTTAGCCAGGCGCTCCGCCTGCTGGAGCTTGACCTCCATTTTTACGTTGCCGAGCGGGCACGGTATCGGGTCTTCGTTCACGCCGGTGTCGTGGGATGGCAAGGTCGCGCCATCGTTATTCCGGGCCGGACCTGGAGCGGAAAAACCTCGCTCGTCAGGTCCCTGGTTGAAGCAGGAGCCAGTTATTACTCGGATGAGTTTGCCGTCTTTGACGCGTCGGGCCGTGTCCACCCCTATCCCATTGCGCTGGGAATCCGGGATGAGCATTCCGGATTGCCCAGGAAATACTCAATCGCTGAACTTGGGGGCACAGTGGGTAGCCGTCCTCTGCCAGTAGAATTAATCGTTTTCACGCAGTTTCAACCGGGGGCCCGGTGGCGACCGCAACTGCTCACTCCGGGCAGAACCGTTCTTGAACTCTTGCGGCATACGCTTCCTGCTCGGAGAGAGCCAGAACGCGTCCTGAAAACACTGTCCGTTGTTGCTTCCCACGCGACAGCCCTTAAAGGTGACCGGGGAGAAGCGCGTGATCTGGCCGTTGGACTCCTTGAGTGGCTCAGCCGCCTGAAAACGTGTTCCCCCGGTGCGAAGAAACTTGTCAGCTCCGAACTCCTTGCCCGTTCCGGACGGTCTTCCTCCCTGTCCCCGTGAAACAACAGCAAAGGACAGGCGGCTTATGTTTCCCCAGAAGCGCGAAGAAGAACTCATTGTTCATGAGCTTGCGGAGGAGACCCTTATTTACGATCTGAAGAGGCATCGCGCCTACTGCCTGAATCGAACGGCCGCGATCATCTGGCGGTATTGTGACGGGCAGACGCCACCAGCACGGATGAAGGACCTGCTCAACCGGGAGTTGGGAAAAGATATTGAGGACTGGGTCATCCAACTGGCTCTGCTCCGTCTGGAGCGCGCTCATCTTCTCCGACGGGATGGCCCCGGACGCCAGGCCATGACCCCGGCCCGCCGACACCTTTTGAAGAAAGTCGGCAAGCTCGCCGTCGCGGCAAGTCTTTCGACGCTACTTCCCAGCGTGCGAGCCATTGTGGCCCCAACGGCGGCCCAGGCTACAACGGGTGTCACAAGAGACCAATGCCGCGACTCCCCACCGGGCCAGTGTCCCAATCTTCCCTGTACTGACCGGCCGGGGAGGCGGTGTTTGCCCTCCGGGGGAAGGAATCGAAGGTGTGATTGCCGGCTTTGATGGTGAAGGGAACGACAGGCAAAGGGATAACCGATCCCTCCTCATTAGGAGCACGGATAGCTTCGCTATTGAGAGGGAGCTGGCGCGCGTCCCCACCTCCGCTTGATTTCCCTCTTGACGATCTGGAAATCCTCTTCCCCCTCTTGTTGAAGTCGGGAGCTGCACCCCTTGCGTGGTGGAGGATCGCTCATTCCGGCTATCACTCCTTCCCCTCTGTGGCACAACTGCACCAGGCCTATCGCCTTTCAACGATTCAGGCCCTTGTCCAGGAGCGTCAGCTTGCGGAGGTTCTTCGCAGACTCGCCCAGAATAACGTGACGCCCCTTATGGGAAAGGGACTTGTGGCTGCCCGCCTTTATCCCGAGCCGGGGCTCCGCCCCTCTGGGGACTTTGACCTGTACGTCCCCGATGAGCAGTATGAAATCGCGCGCGCGACACTTAGGATTCCTGGTACGGTCCTCGCTCCCGTTGATCTGCATCGGGGATTTGCCGAACTCGATGATCGGCCTCCGGAGCTGTTGTATCGCCGAGCGCAGACTATCACCATAGATGGGCAGGAAGTGCGTGTCTTCAGCCCGGAAGATCACCTTCGCCTGCTATGTCTGCATATGCTCCGACACGGAGCCGTTCGCCCGCTCTGGCTGTGCGACATTGCAGCGACACTCGAATCGCTCTCGAAAACGTTCGACTGGGACTATTTCTCCAGCGGCTCAACTCGCCGAACGCAATGGGCCTGGTGCGCGCTGGTTCTCGCGCAGAAGGTTTTTGACCTCGCCCGTGATTATCTTCCGCTGAGCGACCAAATGAAAACCCTTCCCCGATGGATTATTCCCGCCGTCCTGCGCGAGTGGGGTACTCCGTATCACCCTCGCATCCCGACAGAATACGCCATCCGCTCTCCTCGGATGATCCTGAAGGAAATCCGGCACAAGTGGCCGAATCCAATCGAAGCAACCGTCACGGTGAACGCACGCTTTGACAACTTTCCTCGTTTCCCGATTCAACTGGCTGACTGTGCCGTGCGAGCGGTGCATCTCATCCGGAGGGTGCTCCGAGCGACTGCGACCCACACGCTCTAGCGGGGAGGCACCTGCCCGGTCGAAAGCTGTGTCTGAAGTGCAGCAATTCGTTGCTTCACGGTCTCGATATCGGGCATGTCTTGAATCGGGGGCGGCGCTCCGATGATCTCCCCCTCGGCTTCCCGCTGCTCGGCGGCTAGGGTTTCCAACCGTGCGGTCATAATCTGAACGTATGTTTGATAGGCGGTGATGGCTTGGGCGATCTTCTTTTGTTGCTGGTACACCTCGCCGAGATAGTAATAGGCCAGAGGGAATTCCACCGGCTTATGACGTTCAACAGCCATCAGGAATTCCTGCTCTGCTTTTTCCAGTTCCCCTTTACCGAGCCATGCCCGGCCACGATCAAGGCGCACCTGCGCTGTATCGTAATCGGACTCGATGGCTCGATTGAATTGCTCAAGGGCATCATCGTAGAACTCAGCTTCCAGTAAAGCCGCCCCGAGTTCATAGTGAACAGCCGGGTGGCTATAGCCCTGCTCAATGGCCGTGCGGAATTCGGCCATCGCGCCTTTGACATCCCCCTGGATGTGAAACATGATCCACCCGAGCCGGAAATGAGCTTCCGGGAAATGGGGCTTGATGGCGAGAGCACGCCTCAGCTCAAGAACGGCCAGATCGTAGTTCCCGCTGGCCAGGTATTGTTCAGCCCGCTGGTAATGATCTTCCGCCGTCGGGATCAGGCGAGAACACCCCGCGATTGCCCAGATGACCATCGCACTCAGAAAGAGAGCGGGTAACTTCGCCCTACTGTTGTTGAACAGAGGACGTGATGAGCCGAGCATTATGATTCCTCGCAACCGGGGTAAGCGTTTGACCCGTCAGGGGCCGGTGCATCCTCGATGACAATTGTCAGGCGACGATGCGCTTCCCGCAATGCCGCTTCGACGTCTTCCGGCGTCTCGGCGCGAGCGAAGATGAAGCCGAGGTAGCGTGCTCCCTCGGGTAAGGGAATCACTTCCTCACCCCGGTGGATGGTTATCGTTACCCCCTCGATACCGGGCACGCTTGTTGCTTCAGCCAGCCCGGAGACATCGCGGAGAATGCCCCGCCGGGTGACAGGAATCATCATGACGCCGGACGCCCCAGACCGACGCCCATAGGTTGGAATCGGCAATCCGAGCGCATGGCGCAGCACTAATTCTTCGAGCGTCAGACCGAGGCCAAATCGTAAGGTCCGAGAGCATAATCCACCAATAGTTCGGGCTGCCACCTCGATCACCCACGGACCGGCGGCGTTGATGCGCAGTTCGGCGTGAATCGGACCCTCGGTCAAACCTAATGCCGCGCAGGCCCGTTCGGTACAGTCAACGATTGCCTGTTGCGTTGGGGCGGGCAGGCGCGAAGGCGTCACATAGGTCGTTTCTTCAAAATAGGGGCCTTCTAGAGGGTCTGGCTTATCGAATAGAGCGAGGACGTGCAGCTCTCCCGCAGTGATCAATCCCTCAACAGCGACTTCGCTCCCGGGGATGTAGTCCTCGACCAGAAGATACTGTGCGAGATCCCGCCCCCGACTTCGGACGGAAGGTTCCGACAGAATCCGTCGAATCCGCGCAAATGCCCGGACAAATTCCGCTGGGGTGTTGGCCCGAATGACTCCTCGGCTGGCGGAGAGGAACAAGGGCTTGAGCACGCAGGGATAGGAAATGCCGTGAGCAACATCGTGAGGATCAGAGTCGAGACGGAGGCGTTGGAATTGGGGGACGGGCACGCCTGCCACCGACAGACGCTGACGCAATTGATACTTATCCCGGGCGGCGGCTGCCGCCTCCCAAGAAATATGCGTCAGGCCGAGTTGAGCGGACAGAGCTGCTGCTATGACGGTCGTTTCATCATCAACGCCGACGACAGCATCAATCGGGTGAGAACGAGAGAAATCCTGGACCACGCGCAATGCTTCCGAAACGTCATCGAAGGGAAGCGTCAGCAGACGATGAGGCTGAAGGCCTTGGAGAGTGCTCGCCTGATCCACTCCCACGACGACCTCGACCCCGAGGCGAGCGGCGGCAGTGAGGAAATCCTCAGCCCGATACGTCGTCGCGGGCAGCAGCAACAGTACTCTCTTCACCTCCCTGCCACTCACACTGAATGGGTTCGCGCCCTCCCTGCTGTGACAGCGGATGGGTTCACTTCAGGGGTTGGTAGTAGGGATTCTGCCCCGCCGCGTGGTCCGTGGTGTCGAAGATATTTCCCACCTCCGGGATGTGCTCGCGAATGAGGGCTTCGATTCCCTGTTTCAAGGTGATGGGAGCCGCGCCGCAGCCCTGGCATCCTCCACCCATGCGCAAAAAGACATTGTTGTCCATCACGTCAATCAACTCGATGAAACCACCATGTAACCCGACGGAGGGATTGATGTATTCCGCCAGGAGCTTTTCCACTTTCCGGCGGATCTCCTCGGACGAGGTCCGACGCTTTCGCACCTCCTCGGAGACGGGCGGGGTACCCGATTGAAGAATGCGCCGGATGGTTGCACCGATTTGCTTGGCCATCGGCAGCCATTCCGCGTAGGTCGCCTGGGTCACCGTCACCAGATTCCCCGAGATGAGGACGGACTCGACGTTGCCGATGTCGAAGATGGCCTCTGCCAGGGGCGATCCACGAGCGGCTTCTCTGCTGCCAAAGTAAACCGCCCCCTCATAAACAGGGCGATCAACGGTAAATCGGCATTTGAGGGGGTCGGCTTGGATCTCGGCCGTGATTTTGATCTCATCTGTCATAGGCGACTTAACCTCATACTTTTGTGTGATCATTGAGATGGGAACGATAGCAGACTTTCGGGAGGGAAACAATATGGCCGTGCGGAATTTCTCCCGCTCCTTGCACGGACCATCTCCGCGTGCTAAAGTAACGCCTCACTTTGTGGGAGGATGAGCAAGGAGAAAGGAGCCGCGCGAGCGCCGGTGAGGACGTTTCACGGGAGGTGAACTGTCTCCCGGCAATCCACTGATGGTCATAGCGACCAAGAGACCTCAGCCGCACCGGGACGGATCGCTGATGGTACCGATCATACAGCTTCAGGACCTTTCGGATTGCGAGAAGGAAATTGTTTTCGAACTCGCGGCGGATGAAGTGAACCGGGAATTTGCCTCGGTCTACCGGACTCTCGCCGAGCAGGTGGAGCTTCCGGGTTTTCGGCGGGGGAAGGTCCCGGTGTCGGTTCTGCGTCAGCGGTTTCGCCGCGATGTTCAGGATCAAGTTTCCCGTCGCCTTCTCGCTCGACTCATTGAGGAGGCCGTGCGCCGTTTTCAGATCCGGCCGGCATCGGAGCCGGAGGTCATCGAAGCGAGCGTGAGCGAGGGAGCCCCGCTGAAAATGAAAATCCGCATGGAAGTCTTCCCCTCGGTCGAGGTGAAACCCTACAAGGGGCTCCGGGCGACGAAGAAGATTGTCGCCGTGACCGACAAAGACATTGATGCCGTCTTGCACCGACTTCAGGAGTCTCACGCCGTGCTTGTGCCCACGGACCGGACCGAGGCACAGGCTGGCGATGTTGTCACCGTGGAGGCCACCGCCGAGGTCCTGTCGAACGACTCTGGCGAGACGTCAGTTCTTTATCGGGATCGGGAACAGGAGCTTGAGCTGAACCCTCAGAAGCTGCTGCCGGACTTTTACAACAACCTCATAGGTCTGCGCACAGGAGAGAGCCGGTCCTTCGTCCTCTCCTATCCGGCTGATTCTTTCCCTCCGGAGTTTGCCGGTCGGACGATTCGTCACGCGGTTCGCCTTCTCGAAATTCGCCGGAAGGACGTCCCCCCCCTGGATGACGAATTTGCCCGCTCCGTAGACGACACGGTGAGCACGCTCGACGAGTTGCGGGAGAAGATTCGCCGGCAGTTGACTGACCGACGAGAGAAAGAGGCGCAGGAAGCCCTACACCAGGAGGTGCTGGGCCAATTGCTCGATCAGAATCGGTTTTCACTGCCCCCGACGGTGCTTCAGGTACGGACTCAACGCAAGGCCGAACAAATGGTCAGGATTCTGCTGGAGCGAGGGGCAGATGTGGAGGCCGTCGAAGCGAAAACGTCGGCGCTCGTCGAGACCAGCCGCGAGCTGGCCGAACGAGAACTGCGTGCCGCCCTGATCCTGGAGAAGATCGCCGACCTCGAAGGCATCACCGTCAGCGAGGCCGAGGTGGATGCGGAAATTGCGCGTCGCGCCGCGCGATTTCACTACTCTCCCGCCGATCTGAAGAGGCGCTTGACAAAGGAAGGCTTGCTCGATAGTATCAGAGACGAATTGCGGAATCGAAAGGCGCTGGAGACGGTGGTGGCACACGCGCAGGTGACAACAGAGATCGTGGAGGCGGCGGAACGAACCTGAGGGGGTGAGAGTGGCGTAGAGCGTATGCGGTTTGACGAACTGAATGCGTTGATCCCAATGGTTGTCGAACAAACGAGCCGAGGTGAACGGGCCTACGATATTTTCTCCCGTTTACTCAAAGATAACATCATCTTCATCGGCACACCGATTGACGACACGGTGGCCAATCTGGTGATCGCTCAGCTCCTTTTCCTGGAAGCCGAGGATCCGGACCGCGACATCTCCATTTACATCAACAGTCCTGGCGGG
>DATLZR010000006.1 GCA_035573895.1 Blastocatellia bacterium
ATCCCCGCCTCTTCCAGACCGGGATTCTTTTAGCGGGGGACAGGCACCCACAGCAAGGCGCGGCGGACGATCCGGATCTGTGACGGCTGTAGACCGATCGTATAGGGCTGACAATCCGCTGCTTGTTCGAGCGTCTCTGTAATCAGGGCATTGAGACGCGCTTCGACATCCGCAGAAATTCTCGCCAGCTCTTCAAAAAGGGGCTGGATTTCTTCCGGGGGGTCGTCGAGGCCGTGCGTCGTCTCAACTTCCCCGAGCAAGAAGCTCCTGGGGTCATCGAGCACGATACGAGTCAACCGCGTTTCCAGACGGGAGACTGCCATCCGACGAATTCCATCCAGCTCCTGCAGCCGTTCGCTAGTAACGGTTTCCGGCAGGGGAGCCTGGCGCACCTGCTCGAGTTGCATCTTGAAATGTCGGGCCAGCTCTTTCAACTCGGGCTCTAATCGTTCCCATACGCTGTCGGAAATTCGATGGAGGAACTCCTCACGGCTCTCGCCCAACTTGCTATAGAGCTTCAATCCAGCGCTGTAGTACAGCGTCAACTTCTCCGTCCGGACGAGGAAGTCAAGCAGATCGGTTTCCATTTCATCCCATTGGGCGGGCGACACAGAGACGGTTTCACCATAGGGAAGAATGTCCGGACGAGGCTCCGAAGCCAGCCACTCCGGCTGAAGGTCTTTCACCGCCGGCGCACTCCAGTCAGAAGCGGCGCCCGGCTGAGGGAGCCAGGTCGTGTAAAAACGGTCCTCGGTATGAATCACCTCGGCACGAGGATCACGAAACTCCACCACGCATTCAAACAAGACGGCGGGACGATAGGATAACTGGCAGCCCGAATGCGAGTCAGACCCTTCCGGGGGATTCAGCCATAGCTCGGCGCGAGCTTCCGATTGGGTCTCCCTGGACATCACCACGACATCTCCCTCCCCTCATTCATCCATACGGCGAACATTTTCAATTTTCGGTTCGACGACGAGCGATTTATGGTCGGCGAGCCGGACCAGTCCCGGAGTAGCGCGAGGAATTTTACTGACAAACTTCCGCTCTGTATAGTGAACGACGACCTTGCCCGAATCGCGTGCCTGACTGAAATAGGCAGCCAGTTGAGCAGCTTCGAGGAGCGTTTGTGGCGGCACCGTTTCTCCCTTCCGTTTGCGCACGATGACGTGAGAACCGGCGTAATCAGCAGCATGAAGCCACAGATCATGGGGGCCGGCGATCTTGAACGTCATCCGTTCGTTATCCTCCGCGCTTTTGCCCACCAGAATCTCGTATCCATCGGATGAGAGGAAGCGGCGGACTCCGGGAATCCTGCGGGTGCGTTTCTCTGAGCGATCTCGACGAGTGAGGGACGGTCGCCCATCCGCCCGACCGACGACGTTCAGGAGATCGTCCACTGTCCTGGCCGATGAAACGGCCTGACGTCGTTGTTCGAGCTGCTCGATTTCCGCCAGAGCCCGGGCCTGTTGGTCAGAGATCATCTGTCGGCCCCGCTTCGCCTTCCGATAGCGAGCGAAATAGGCCGTGGCTGCTTGCTGCGGCGTTTGCCCTACGTCGGCGGGTATCTCGATCTCTACGCCATCGGGATCGTAATAGTTGACCACGCGGAATCCATGATTAGTTCTAACCGCTGTCGCAGCATTGGCCAGCAGAAGATCGCCCCACATTTTCCACTGCTGTTCATCACCCAGTGCCTGAAGGTCGGCCTCCAGGCGGTGGATGAGCTTCTGTTTCTTCTCGATTTGCTCTTTGATTTCGGCGAGAGCCCTCGCTTTCTGCCGGTGGAACTGCTCGATCTCTGCGACAAGACGATAATAGACTGCGGCGGCCTCCACCAGCGAGTCATACCGTGTCTCGATCATTCCCGCGCACTGCCGCAGGGGAATGGGCGAAAGCTTCAAATCTGAGGGCTGAAGGTCGCCGGGTCTCATGGCTTCCAGCGGGAAAGGAGAATAGATCAGACCAGCCGTCGGCTTGTTGAAAAGGTCGTCCACAACGCTATGAAAGGCGCGGTATGCAAGGACCGGATCGGGAGTCTCCCCATTCTGGATCTCACGGAGGCGGGCTTCCACTTCGGCGGCAAAGAGTGAGCCGAAACCATCAATCTCGCGGGCCAGGACCTCGGCAAGCGACTCACCTTCCGCGACGAGCGCAACGAACTCTTGCTGGCTGAGTGATCGAGGATCTTTCTTTCCTCGCGACGGCGGAGCATGGAAAAGTTCGCCGGCGCGATTGCTTGCATTCCCGCGGTCAGCGAGGCGCTCGATGATGCATCCCCTTTCATCCAGAAGATAGAGATTGGCCAGTCGCCCAATGAGGACTGCGGCGAGAGTTCTTTCGATTGGCTCCGTGTGAGTGGATTCCTCCAGCCAAACAGTAAAACGCAGAAACGCTACACGATCGTATCCGGGAGATTCGATCGTGCGGAGACGGGCGCTCTGCAGATGTTTTTGAAGGAGAAGCCCGAACCGATCGGAGACGACCTCTTCAGCCTCGGGCTTCCGGCCAAGTGAAAGGTAGGGGCGTTGTGGTTCGCACGAAAGAATGAGCCAGTCGCGATTGATCTTGAGGGCGACGACATTATCGGCCACCCGCCGAACCTTCTCGACCCGCCGCCCGCAGAGCCGGTCAGCAAGCTCGCTCACCAGTTTAACGAATATCACACCGTCCATGAGACTTTCTCCGATTGTCGGTGCGCGGGGTGGGATTCATCTTGTCATCGTGCTCCACATAACTCATCTGTTCCGGAGTGAAGGCGCCAACCACCGCTCTCTTTTCGAGAATGATTTTGGGCTCCCCGGACTGAGCTGTCAAGCAAGCCCGCAGTTATCGTTTTCCGGAAAAATCAAAGCATGCGCCTACGAACCGATTCATCGGTCAGGAAATCACCGGCAGTCACATCAGTGATCTCGGTGGGGATAGTCCCGGCTTCCGGGCGGAGGCGAGAGTAGATCGGTAACTCCTGCCGCGACTCAATTTTCATGGTCTCGGCTTTTTCCCGAGGGTGACAACATCGCGAATGAAAGAGCACTGTCGCCTCAGGCGCTCCTTGAGACCTCGTCGTCTCTGCCGTGAAGGGTGTGGGATCCAGGCCGGCATGGATTGCTGTCACAGGATGGGAGGCACTCCTTTCGCCACCCCGATTTCATGCCCGCGCTCTTTTCGTTTACCAGGCGCTGGAGTTATTGCTAGACTTAGGGGCCGAAGTGAAAAACAGAGTGACACGTGAGTGACACTATGGACTTCAAAAACTCAATTCTTGATCTCATCGGGCAAACGCCGCTTGTCAGGCTCACCAAAGTGACCAGGGGAATTGACGCGCTCGTGCTGGCCAAGCTGGAATCCATGAATCCCGGCGGAAGCGTCAAGGACCGGATCGGCATTAGCATGATTGAAAGGGCCGAGCGCGAAGGGATCCTCAAACCGGGCGGGGTCATCGTTGAACCAACGAGCGGTAATACAGGCATCGGCCTTGCGCTGGCGGCAGCCATCAAAGGCTACAAGGCGATCTTCGTCATGACCGATAAGGCCAGTCAGGAAAAAGTTCGCTACTTGAAGGCACTCGGCGCCGACGTGGTCATTGTGCCCGTGTCGGCCAAACCGGATTCGCCCGATCATTACGTGAATACGGCGCGGCGCATCGCCCGGGAAACGCCCGGGGCTGTCATGCTCAATCAGTATGCCAATCCCGCCAATCCGGAGGCACACTACCGCACAACAGGACCGGAAATCTGGCAGCAGACCGAAGGACGCATCACGCATTTCGTCGCGGGCATCGGCACGGGAGGAACCATCAGCGGCGTCGGACGCTACCTGAAGGAGAAAAATCCCGCCATCCGAGTCATCGGTGCCGACCCCTACGGCTCCGTGTTCAAAGTCTATAAGGAGACGGGCAAGCTCATGGAAGCCACCCCCTATCTGGTCGAAGGGATCGGTCAGGAAGTCATCCCCGAAAATGCCCAGCTCAAGTACGTGGATGAGATCATCAACGTCACCGACAGAGATTCGTTCAATATGGCCCGGCGGCTGGCTCGGGAAGAAGGAATTTTCGCGGGAGGCAGCACCGGGACGATTGCCTATGCCGCCCTCAAGGTCGCACAGAACCTGACGAAGGACCATGTCGTGGTCTTCATCGTTTGTGATACAGGCGAACGGTACCTGTCCAAGTTTTATTCCGATGAGTGGATGAAGGAGAAACGGCTTCTCGGCTTCGAGCGCATGACGCTGGGGGTACTCCTGCAGATGAAGGATACGAGCATGGTTCCTGCGCTCGTCTACGTCACCCCATCGGATCGCGTCAGTGAAGCCCTGCACAAAATGAATCATTACGGCCTGTCGCAGGTGCCGGTGCTCGAGGACGGACGCTCGGTCGGCAGCGTGCGCGAAGCCCGGCTGATGGCCCGGCTGTTGAAAAACCGCGACCTGCTCAATGCTCCGGTGCACGATGTGATGGAGGCTCCCTTCCCCGTCGTCAATGAAAATGTCGAAGTGGAAACCGCGGTGAAATACCTCAAAAACTCTCCGGCCATCCTCGTGGAAGAGTACGGCCGCATTATCGGCATCATCACCCGCTACGACGTGCTCGATATGCCCTCGTGAAAGATCAGCGGTTTCCGCTCAATCGCGTGTCGTGCCCCGAAAGGGAGCACCGACGTTGCCCCTCGGTCCTCCTCCCTAGACGGGGGACCTCCTGTTCTCGTTGAGGGATCATTGCGCGGTTCTTCCCTGGTCTGGGGGAAATCACCCGACCGTTGAGTAAGGAATCTCACGCAGCTTCCCGCGTCAACCGATGTGCAATGGTCAATCCCCCTCATTTTCCGTCACATAGACGATGATGCTTCCGCCCCAGAAGCTCGGCACGAAAGTTGCCCCTAACATAATGGATGATCTTAGGGCACAAAACCAGGGCGGAGTGAAACCTCGTGGCTTTGCTCCTGCCCGGTCTTGGTGCCCGGGGGAGGATAATGCGATGGCCGTCCTGACCTGGATCATTGGCCTCGGCTTAGCAGTCGTCATTGGGCTCTTGCTGCTCGTCAGGTATCGGCGCCTTCATGGTGTGCGCGTCATCACCTGTCCGGAGACGGAACAACCGGCGGCAGTGTGGATCCGCGCCTGGCGGGCCGTTATAACGAGCATCTTTGGCCGACCTGACTTTCGCTTGCAGGATTGTTCGCGGTGGCCCGAGAGGCGAGACTGCGGTCAAGCATGTTTGAGTCAAATTGCAGCAGCGCCTGAAGAGTGCTTAATCCGAACGATTCTCACCCGCTGGTACGCCGGGCGCCGTTGCGCTCTGTGCGGCAAAGACCTGACCGAAACTGATTGGCTTCATCACCGTCCCGCCGCGATGACAGCGGAGCGCGTGACTTTCGAGTGGAGCGAAATTGCCCCGGAGAAAATCCTTCAAGCACTAGGGAGCTGCTTCCCCGTATGCTGGAACTGCCACATTGCCGAACAATTTCGCCGTCAGTTTCCCGATCTCATCACTGATCGCCCGTGGCCGCCGGGGACATCGCACCGTGCGATGTAGGTAAGCAGGTGCCCAAGGGTAACATCTGACCAGTGAAAGGCCGAACGACGTAGTTGAAACCGGAAAGGAAGTCTTGTGGGAGAATTTTCCCATAACCCGGTGGTGTGTGATTGAAGACCCGCTATCCCTATGCGCTGCCGTGTCCTGAAGTTTTTCGATTCCTGAAACTTATCCTCACGGGCGGAAAGACCTGCGGATTTCGGCACGCCTCTTGCTTTCCTTCGGGCGATTGTACACATGCCCAGGAAAGCGTACAGAATGCGTCCTTTCTCTCGCCACCAGGGGGATGGAATTTCAATGTCTGGAGATAATGGCGTCATGTTCCAATCCCTTCCTGCAGATTTGGGGCAAGGGAGAGGGCATCAGGCCGCTCTATGACACCCGGGATGATCTCCGCATTATGACCGGTGTGGCCGAGAAGCTCGCCGATCTTACAGGGGATCAGCGTTTCCGCGACTACTGGAAATTCGCTCTCGAAGGCCGGGAGGAGGTATACATTGATTGGCTGCTGGACGGCTCGACGACGACCAGAGGATATACGACGCGCGACATCCTTGACGGGAAGTACGGGGAACCCGGAGCGGCCCTCATGCTCTTCCGAACCTATCCGCGCGTGCCTTTTTACGAACAGGACCACGATAGCATTCCCTTCTTCACTGATACTGGTCGGCTCAATGCCTACTGCGACATACCTGAAGCGATCGAATACGGTGAAAACTTCATCGTGCACCGCGAAGGACCCGAGGCGACGCCTTATCTGCCCAACGTCATCGTCTCGAGCAATCCCTACATTCGTCCCGGTGACTACGGGATTCCCTCGACGGAGATGGACCCGGAAAAGCGGGCTGTTCGCAATATCAAGCTGCCGTGGTCGAAGGTGAAGCTGACCAAGAATCCCCTCTGGGAACAGGGCTTTCGCTTTTATTGCCTGACGCCCAAGACGCGCCATCGCGTCCATTCGCAGTGGAGCGTCTGCGACTGGAACCTGATCTGGGACTCCAATTTCGGCGATCCCTACCGGATGGACAAACGCACTCCGGGTGTGGGCGAGCATCAGATGCACATCAATCCTCAGGCCGCGAAGGACCTCGGCATCAACGATGGGGACTACGTGTGGGTGGATGCCAATCCCGTTGATCGTCCCTATGTGGGGTGGAAGCCGGATGATCCCTTCTACAAAGTGGCCCGGTGCATGGTTCGCGTCAAATACAATCCCGCTTACCCCTATCACGTCGTCATGATGAAACATGCGCCGTTCATTGCGACGGAGAAAAGCGTCAAAGCGCACGAGACCCGGCCCGACGGTCGAGCCCTGAGCGAAGACACCGGCTACCAGGCGAATTTCCGCTACGGCAGCCAGCAGTCAGTCACGCGCGATTGGTTCATGCCTATGCACCAGACCGATAACCTCTTCCACAAGAAGAAAGTCGAAATGGGCTTCCTCTTCGGCGGCGAGGCCGATAATCACGGACTCAACACCGTTCCCAAGGAGACTCTCGTGCGCATCGTCAAGGCGGAGCCCGGAGGCCCCGACGGGAAAGGCGTCTGGCCAGCGGCGACGACCGGCTTCACGCCCGCTCAGGAGAACCCCGACATGCAACGGTATATTAACGGTGAGTTCGTGAGCGTCAAAACCTAACGGTGAAGAAAATGAGCACACAGATCAACGAACAAAAACCGACGAAGCAGCCCGAACCGGATGATCCGATGGAACTGGTGATGGTTCCCGTCCCCGGAGGAAATCCTGAACTGATGGCCACCTGCATCGTCGAGGAATACGCACTTCTGGGGATGGGAGAAGAGGAGATCTTTCGATTGTTCCGATCACCTTTATACCGGACTCACGCATTTTATCTGAGCTATGGTGAAGCGTGGGTGCGGACACTCATTCGCCGCGTGCTCCAGAGAACCGGACGATTCAGAGTCCGGATTGTGGAGTCACAACAGCCTGACGACCGCGAGGATAACTTGCGCATTCTGAAACCTGGGATTCCCAGTCGGCGATCTCACGAGGGAGGGAACCATGGCTAAGGTCTACAACTGGCAAATTGGCCGAGAGATGCTCTATCCCTACGAGGAGAGCCACCCCCGGTGGCAGTTTGCCTTCGTCTTCAACACGAACCGATGCATTGCATGCCAAACCTGCAGTATGGCCTGTAAGGCGACGTGGACCTTCTCGCGGGGCCAGGAGTACATGTGGTGGAACAACGTGGAGACCAAACCCTACGGAAGCTATCCTCACTTCTGGGATCAAAAGATTCTGGCGCTGCTTGAACGGGCGAACCCGGGGGGACAGGTATGGAACGTTCGTCGCAAACAGGACGGGCGTGCCCCCTACGGCGTCTTCGAGGGCAAGACAATTTTTGAAGCCATCTCTGAGGAACAGAACGAAGAGGGGGAGACGTTCCAGCAGACCTCCGGGCGGGTGCTCGGTTACCTGCCGAGCGATGAGGAATGGACGGCGCCTAATCTCTACGAGGACACGGCCTGGCGTCCAGCCGACCAGCAGGCCCGCTGGGGTGGCACGGGTGTTTCCCTGCCGACGCACCGAACCTGGTTCTTCTATCTTCAGCGGCTCTGCAACCATTGCACGTACCCGGCTTGTCTGGCAGCCTGCCCGCGCCAGGCGATTTACAAGCGCCGCGAAGACGGCGTCGTTCTGATTGATCAAGAGCGCTGTCGCGGCTATCGCAAATGCGTGGAAGCCTGCCCGTACAAAAAGCCGATGTACCGTGCGACCACCCGCACATCGGAAAAGTGCATCGCCTGCTATCCGCGCCTGGAAGGCAGAGACACGGCAATTACTCCCGACGGTCAGCCCATCGAAACCCGGTGCATGTCCGTGTGCGTGGGAAAAATCCGAATGCAGGGACTCGTGAAGATCGGTAAAGATGGAACCTGGGAGAGAGACCCGGACAATCCCATCTACTACATGGTGCAGGAAGAGAAGATCGCCCTGCCGCTCTATCCTCAATTTGGCACTGAACCCAACGGCTTTTACATCCCTCCCCGTTGGGTGCCGATGAGCTATCTCGTCCAGATGTTCGGCCCCGGAGCCGCTCATGCCGTCGAAGCTTACGTCTGCCCATCCCGGCGCATGCTTGCGCTTCTGCAACTGTTCCGGGCGACGCGGGCCATCATTTTCCGATTCAAAGTTGAAGAGGGCAAAAAGATCGGCGAAAGCGAAGTTACTCTGCCCGACGGGCGAACGAGGACGCTGGAAATCTTCAACGATACAATCATCGGCTACGACCGGAAAGGGCGAGAAGTCGTCCGCCTGACGGTCGAGGAACCCTTCTATGAGCGACCCAGGGACTACTACAACAGCATCTAGCGCCAGCACCGATCCATCCGGCGCCTGGGGTCTCGCCGGACCGGCCACGGCCGAAGAGGCACAGTTTGCAGGCGAAGCGACGTCGTTGCTCGCGCATCGGGATCTGTGGCTTCTGGTGAGCGTGGGTTTCGTGGATCCTTACCATCGAGATCGCTTCGCTATGCTGACGGACGCAGCATTTCGACAACGGGTGATCGAAGCCGCAGCAGTCGTGGCCGATGAACATCCGAATGTCGAAATAGGCCCCGGCGAGAGATCGCCTCACGAGCTGTCGCCGGGTGCGCTATTTGCGCTCCTCGACAACGAGGCTCATCGTATCCAAGCCACCTATCGCCAGGTTTTCGGACTGACGGCAATTTCTCCAACTTGTCCTCCCTGCGAAACCGAATGGGAACCTAACACGGACATTTTCTACCGCTGTCAGCGACTGGCCGACATTGCGGGATTTTATCACGCCTTCGGACTGGAATTATCCCCCTCGTGCGGAGAGCGGCTCGATCACATCAGTGTGGAGGCCGAGTTCCTGTACGTTTTGCTGGCCAAGGAAGCGGCTGCTCTGGCCGATGGAGATCACGAAGCCGTGGACATCTGTCGGGATGCTCGACGAAAGTTCTTCCAGGAACACGTGGGATGGTGGGTGCCCGCTTTCGCTCGGAGCGTTGAACGTGTAGCGCCACCGGGCTACTATCGCCAGTTGGCGCAGTTCACAGCAGCCCTTTCGGCCGCCGAACGACTGAGCCTGACCTTGCCTCCCTTCACCGTACCGATGATTCCCCGGCCATCTTTGAATGAAGCACCGGTGGCCTGCGAGGAATGCGGATAGAACGGGTGTGAAAATTTAAGAGGTCTCACCTGCCGAGTTAGCTCCGCAACGACTGGCCAGGCCGTCTCGATCGGTCACACACCCGGAGATTCGAGTGCATTGGACCGCGCCTTCTCCTCGGCCAGCTCCTGTTCTAATTCTTCTTTGAGCTGCCGGAGCGTCCGACGCAACCAGTCGGCCACCGCTTTTTCCAACCGCTGTTGATCACCGGCCAACTCGAGCGATGCGACAGTTTCGCCGGCCTCGTTCAGCGGAATATAGTGACAGGGCACGTCAGCGTTCTTGTATTCGTCGGGCACAAAATTGAGCAGGATGCATCCCTCACAGGTATCCGGGGGATGATCGGGATCAACCCAGTGGTTGATACAGGCAACCGAATACTGGAACATAGATTTCGGCTTCCAGGGATCAGCTTCGGTCAGGCGCGACCGCGGCGATCGTCCATAGCCGCCGGCTTCAATGATGCCCAGTTCGGTCTCCAGCAGGGCGATCATGTCTTCTTTAGTTTCGGCATAAGATCGCGGATGAGCTACCATGATGGCATCCTCCCTCTGTCATAGCGGCCCCGGGCAATGACGTACTCAGCGACGCCATTGCCATCGGTCCGAGCGATGAGCGACATCACGCACTTGGCTGGTTTGTGTCTCACCCATCACCGTCACTATTGAGTGCAATTTATGTGCCGAACATCGGAGCCCTCACGCGGCGACGAATAAGTCGAACAAGATCAGATGAGTACACTCACAGGACCGTGGAATGATCGTCTTCCTCGAGGGGATTTGGCCAACCCGGTGAGTCTTATCCCCCAGCCTTTTTGTGAGGATTTCACCGAAGGCGCTCAGAACGACCCGCTTTTGCCAGACCGTGAGCCTTAGCACGCCGGGCCATCGCGTTCTCTTCCTCAGAATCCCGGACATCACCGAGAGTGATGCCCGCCGGGCACGATACTCCGCTGTGTGCCTTGCTCTCCCTCCCCAGTGGGCTGCCCTTTAGCGACACTCCGTATTCTGATTTTAGTCGCAGATTGGAAAGTCTCCGCCACTCGGTGAGGTTGGAGAGAGGTGCTTCAGGCAAACGCTGTAATCGTCCGGCTATGCCCCCTGCATGCCGAGGATTCTCCCAGGTGGTCTTTCACGGGCCCTTTCTGTTGTGATAATCAACGGGCCGATTTCCGCTCAGGGTGTGTGAAATCACCCAGAGGGGACATTGGGTCCCTGGTGGTTTTTCTGGCGCAAACTGAAGTGAGACGGTAATATTGTGTGCAGAAAGAGTTAGAGACGGATCGCAGGAGGTGCTCGCCTGCGCTGGCTGGCACGAAATTTGCAAATGCTTTCGGCTCGGATGTCAGCGACGATGACGAGGCTTCGCAGGTATGGAATTGTAGCGGTGCTTCTAATAAGCACGTACCCCGTGTCGGCTGGGCGCCCGCTTGCTTCTTCGCCGCAAAAGAAGATGGAGAGCGCCGACTGCATGGCCTGTCATGGGAACCGAGAACTCACCAAAGAGGTCCAGGGGCGCCAGGTAAGCGTCTACGTCAACGAAGAAGCACTTAAAGCATCGGTTCATGGCTTCCTCAACTGTGGCGACTGTCACTCAGACGTGAAGGATTATCCTCACGAACCCACTCCGCAAAAGGTATCTTGCGGCGAATGCCATTCGGAAGCCGTCGCTGCCTACCAGCAAAGCGTTCATGCCAAAGCTCAAGCTGAGGGGCGACAGCAGGCGGCAACCTGCCTTCAGTGTCACGGACCGGCCCATGAAATCCGATCCTCAAGCGACCCGGCCTCGAAAGTGTACCGCACGCACATTCCTCAAACGTGCGGCAGTTGTCACGGGGTGAAATTCGTCATGGAAGCCAGCGGTATCAGTGCCCGTCCGTTCTTCTCCTATCAGGAGAGTGTTCACGGGCGGGCGGTGGCCGCAGGATCGTTGAAAGCGGCTGTCTGCACGGATTGCCATCGAAGTCATGATATCCTCACAGCGGCAGATCCTCGATCTCCGATCTTCAAATTTAATGTGCCTGCGACCTGCGGTCAGTGCCACGAATCCATTGCGCGGGAATTCACCGAGAGCATTCATGGACAAGCGATACGTCGGGGCAACTGGCAGGCGCCGGTCTGTTCCGACTGTCATGGTATTCATCTGATCAAGCCGCACATTGATCCGACGGCTCCGGTGGCGGCGCAGGCGCTGGCGCGAACGACCTGTGGTCAATGCCACGAAGGGGTGCGATTGTCTCAGGAATTCGGCGTCGCCTCCGGGCGCGTCTCCACATATCTGGATAGTTATCATGGGCTGGCGACCACGCTCGGCTCGAAAGTAGCCGCCAATTGCGCCAGTTGTCACGGCGTTCATAACATTCTTCCCTCCTCCGATCCGCGGTCAATGATCCATAAGGCGAACCTCGTCACGACGTGCGGCAAGTGTCACCCCGGGGCGAGTGAAAACTTTGCCCGAGGCAATGTTCACGTCGGCGTGCCGGTCACTCAGGACATGGCCACGATTGTGAATCGGTGGGTTCGTCAGCTCTATCTCTGGCTGATCGTTGTGCTCATCGGTGGCATGATCATGCACAATGCCCTATTGTGGCGGCGAAAGGCACTTTTGATCCGTCAGCGGCAGGTTCGACCAATCGTGCGGATGAACACAGCTCAGCGTATTCAGCATCTCGTGTTGCTGACGAGCTTCTTCCTGCTCGTGCTCACGGGATTCGCCCTGAAGTATCCGGATTCGTGGCTGGCCTGGTTGCTTGGATCGAGCGAATCCTTCCGCCGCATCGGGCACCGCGTCGCTGGTGTCGTCTTGCTCGGGGTCGGGATCTATCACCTCATCTATATCGTGCGAACCCCTGACGGACGTCAGTTATTCCGGGACATGCGCCCGGTCGCCAGAGATATCTACGATCTCCTGGCCCAGATTCGGTTTGGACTCGGACGCACTTCGGCGCATCCGTCGTTCGGGCGCTTCGGCTACGCCGAGAAGGTTGAGTACTGGGCTGTGGTGTGGGGCATCCTGATTATGGGTGTGACCGGCTTGATGGTCTGGTTCAAAGTTCAAACCACAAGTATTCTCCCCCGATGGACGATTGATGTCGCCCTGACGATTCACTTCTACGAAGCCGTACTGGCCACGCTGGCGATCTTCGTCTGGCATTTCTATCACGTCATCTTCGATCCCGATGTATACCCCATGAACTGGGCCTGGTGGGACGGTCGGGTATCGGCGGAATGGTATCAGAGGGAACACCGTGAGCATTATGAGACAATGATGGGGGCCCAGCAACAATCTCCTGAAGAGGAAGAACGCGAGGAACCCGCTGCTGAGGCCGTTGGTACACCGAGTTCGATCACCGAGTCCCCCACCGACGGAGGGAGCCCCCATCCCCCTCCGTCTTGCGGGGGAGGTCCATAACGGGAGCACTCTCCCGGCATAAGGACGAGACGACGTTGAATCTGGGAGCACCGGTATGAGAATGAGAGGCAACGTTGCTCTTGCTCAGCGGGCGGCGCCTCCTCCGCGGGTGATGGATGAGCATGATGGGGATGGTGATGGAGTTGCGCTGCCGGTATAGCTCATGAGGAAGGGGAGGAGCTAGATGGTGAAGCAGATCAAAATTTGGTTTTGGGACATGATCCGGCTCTTTGGCCGGAACTGGATCACGGCTCTGGGGGCGGCATTGGCAACGGTGAGCGCCCTTCTCATTATCGCCTTTCTCATCCTTGGACTTCTGGGAAACGAGGAGACTCCTTACGTCGGAATCATGGCATTTTTGATCCTGCCCGCCGTGTTCGTCCTGGGACTCCTCGTTATCCCGGTTGGCGTGTACTGGGAACGAAAGCGCGCCGCTGGAAATCCGACGCCAAGGGATCCAGCGCAGATTTACCCGAAAATTGATTTCAGCCTCCCGCATGTTCGGCGGGCCGCCGGGTTGGTGACGTTCCTCACAGTGGTCAACCTGCTTCTGCTATCGCTGGTAACTTACGAAGGCGTTCAGTACATGGACTCGGTTCCCTTCTGCGGGCAGGTCTGTCACTCAGTGATGGAGCCGGAGTATACGGCCTACATTCGCTCACCTCACTCACGGGTCAAGTGCGTTGAGTGTCACATCGGACCCGGGGCCCCTTGGTTCGTGCGCTCGAAGCTGTCAGGTGTCGGGCAAGTTCTAGCCGTCGCCTTCAACACATACAACCGCCCGATTCCAACGCCGGTGGAGAACTTGCGGCCCTCACGCGATACGTGTGAGCAATGCCACTGGCCGGAAAAATTCACCGGAGATCGCATCAAGGTGATCACCAAGTTCGCCGATGATGAAGCCAATACGCCTCTGAAGACCGTTCTCCTCATGCACATCGGCGGGGGCGCCCAGGGCAGCGGGGGTATTCATAGCTGGCACATTGATCCTCGAAGGGAAACCCGCTACATCGCCGCCGATCCCCAACGGCAGACTATCGCCTGGGTTCAAGTTCGGGAATCTGACGGGACGACCACCGAGTATACGGCCAGGGAGAATCCTCTCACTCCCGAGCAAATGGCACGAGCGGAAGTTCGCGTGATGGATTGCATTGATTGTCACAACCGACCCACCCACATCTTTCAGCATCCCGATCAGGGAATGGATGATGCCCTGGCCAGCGGACGAATTGATCGTTCTCTCCCCTATATCAAGAAGGTGGGGACGGCTGCTCTCACCGAGGCGCGAGGGGAGAAATCAGCCGCCCTTCAAATGATCGCCCAGCGCATCCGCACCTTCTATCGAGAGAATTATCCATCTCTGGCAGAGAGTCGGCGGGACGCCATCGAAGCCGCCATCGGGGAGATACAGGCGATCTACAGCCGCAACGTTTTCCCACAGATGAACCTCACCTGGGGGACGTACCCGAATAATCTCGGTCACGAGCGATTCCCCGGATGTTTCCGCTGCCATGACGATGCTCACGTGAGCCGCGACGGAAAAGCCATCCGTCAGGATTGCAACATCTGTCATACGCTACTGGCAATCGAGGAGAAGGAACCCGAAGTGCTCAAACAGTTGGAGATTCGATGATCTCACCCGGACAAGTGAAGGGTTGCGCCGGGTGCAGTTGTTCTTACAGGGAGACAGGTATGGAAAGACGAACGACACTGTCCCAGATCATGGCCGGAGCTATCATCGCTGCCGTGGTTGCAGTGGCCCTGTTCCTGCTCACCGGGGTGGCCGTCAGTCAGAGCGAACGCGATGGAAGCAGAGGAGAGACCCACCAGGAACCACAGAAGGAAAGCGCCTATGTCGGAACGGAAGCGTGTAAGCTTTGCCATGAGGAGATTTCCAACCACTTCGCGCAGACGGCGCACGCGATCACGCTCACCTCGGCGAAATATCCGGAAAGCGAACGTGGATGCGAGGCCTGCCATGGACCGGGGAAAGAGCACGTGGACGGGGGCGGCGATGTCACCAAAATCTACGGCTTTCGCCATCGGCCCGTGAGCGAGATGAACAGCCGCTGCCTCAATTGTCACGAGCGACAGGAGGAACGTCACAACTATCGGCAGTCCGAGCACGGGCTCAACCAGGTAGCTTGCATTGATTGTCACTCGTCGCATGCCCCCCAGCGGATCGAGAATCTCCTGGTACGCCGTCCGCCCGACCTCTGTTACACCTGTCACGGTGAGATCCGCCAGGAGTTCTCCAAAACTTTCCATCATCGGGTTCCCGAAGGAGGACTTCAGTGTACCACGTGTCACAATCAGCATGGCGGATTCAACGTCACACAAACGAGAGAAACAGCGGGGGGCACCGATCCTATCTGCTTGAAGTGCCATACGGATAAACAGGGACCGTTTGTCTTCGAGCACGCACCCGTCAAGCTGGAAGGGTGCACGATCTGCCATACACCTCACGGTTCGACGAATCCCCGGCTTCTGAAGCGGCCGACGGTTCATCTGCTCTGCCTCGAATGCCACGCCGATACGCCGGGAATTTTGGGGCCTGAACCGCCGGCGTTTCATGATCTTCGCACGGCACGCTTTCAAAACTGCACGACCTGTCATGTGAAGATTCACGGGTCGAACGTCAACAGACTCTTTTTGCAATGAGTCGAAGAGAGAGGTGGGGATGAAGGCACACCTGTTAGTTCGCCAGTGGTTTTCGCGGGAGGATCCTATGACGACGCACAAAATAACGCAGGCGAGCTTCACGGATCATCTGGAAGATATCCGAAGCGATGTCTCAAAGGCATCAGATTTCGGCGACTGTGCCGGTGGGCGACGGCCCGGGCGAGCGTTCCGGCCCGTAAGCGTCCTGATCCTTCTGACCTGCGCACTGATGGCCGGCAGGCCGACGCTGGCTCAAGAACCAGCGTCTGCCAGCTCATCCCAGGGTCAAGCCCCCGCTGCCGAAGGAATTCGCTGGGGAGGAGTGGTTACGACCGGCAGCTTCACGATTGGCGGCCGTCACCTCTTCGCCGGGGGGAATCGCGATGTCTATCGGAGCCAGATTAATTTGGGCAACGGGTTTCGCCTGCTCGGCGTATCGGTTGAATCACGAGCCCCGGAAAATACCGGCCCGCTCTTTGACTTTCTAACCTACGAGATGGGGAACTGGGGCGATCCCTACAATGTCGCTCGGCTGCGGGTGGAAAAGCGCGGCATCTACCGGTTTGACGCAGGCTATAGTCGCATCGAGTACGTCCACTTCTTGCCGACATTCGCCAACCCTCTTCTCGGTCGGGGTGTGCTCTTTGGCCAGCATAGCTTCAATGCGTCCCGGCGACAATCGGGCTATTCGCTCACGCTCTTTCCTCAGCGCGATTTCAGCCTCCACTTCGGCTATGATCGCAACAGCCAGTTCGGCACGGCCTTTACGACGTTTTCCATCGGGCTCGATGAATTTCTTCTGCTCGATCCCGTGAGGACGACGACCGACGAATATCGCGTCGGCGCCGACCTCCGATTGAAGCGCGTTTTCCTCACGATTGAGCAAGGGTTTCGGGCGTTCAAGAACGACATCCACACGAATCAACCACCCGGGGCTCCGAATCCGGGCAATAATCTCAGCCCGGCCAATCCAACGTCGCAAAATCCTCAACAGATTCTGCTCACGGGGCTCCTCCGGGGAAGCGCCATACGGGGATTCGTCCCGACGACACGACTGGCGTTGCACTCTCATCTCTTCCAGCCACTCTACGTCACCGGACGATTCGTCTACAGCGATGCCTCCATTGACTTCAATCGCAATGAAGCGCTCGCCGGAGTGCTCTTTGATCGCACGGTGTTGCGCTATTTCACGGGGCAAACGTCGAGGAGCATCGCCGATGCTTCCCGACCCAATGCCGTCGCCGATGCCAGCGTGAACTATCGGCCGCATCGGCGGTGGACCTTCACCAATACGAGCCGATTTAACCACTTCGATATCGCCGGTGGCGTCTTCACGCAAACGACGCAAACCCTGGGCTCCGACCTGCGAGGGAATCCGCCTCCTCCCAATCAACCACCGCGAGTCACGAGCGAGAGGCTCAGCGCCCGAACGTTCGTCAATTCCTTTTTCAACCAGTTTGAGGGAATCGTGGAGATCGGCTCCCGGTTGACGCTTCGCGCCGGACATCGTTTCACGCACCGGCGTGTGGAACTGGTTCGTCCGGACGACCCCGCACCGGAAGAGTCCACACTCAATACCAATGCGTTTGTCGGGGGGCTGAGTTTGCGAGCGACCAACACGCTCCGCTTTTTTTCTCAGATCGAGCGGGGGACGAGCGACAATGTCTTCACCCGCGTGGCAGCCTATCGCTTCACCCGATTGCGCATCCGCAGCGAATACCGACCGACCTCGACTGTGACCATCAGCGGTCAGGCCCTGTTGACCGATTCCCGCAACCCGAATCCCTTCGTGGACAACCTCCGTCGTCACCGCGGGATGAACCTGACGGCAGCCTGGTTTCCCAGCGATCGCCTGAGTGTGACGTTGAGCTACTCGCGCACTGACGTGTCCTCACTGATCAATATCGTCAATCCCCGGTTCTTCACCGTCGAACGATCCGTTTACATCGCCAACGATAACTACCTGGACGGCGATATTGATCTCACGCCGGTGAAAAACCTCCGGCTAGCCGTCGGCTACAGCATCGTCAATGCGCAGGGCACCTTCCCTCTGAATTTTCACCAGCCCCGGGCGCTCATCTCGTACAACTTCCCCCGACGCATTGTGTGGGCGCTCGGCTGGCGGTGGTACGGCTATAACGAAAAGGGGCTGGCACTGCAGGATTATCGTGCCCACACGCTCACGGCCAGCATGAAACTGAGCTTTTAGCGCAAACTGAGTTTACCCTGGAAGCTACCGCGCCCGTGCCTGCAAGGTGCGGGGTCTCTCAGGGTTTGGGAAGTTGAAAATCACTGTAAGGCGAGGGGACTAACCCACGATGAGAATCAACTGCCTCTCCAATGAAGCCTGCATCAGCAAGCAACCGGTCTAGCCTGGGGCGAATCACAAGGTGAGCCAGAGGGCACGGTCCTTCAATTTGCCCAAGCCCAGGACGGGGCGTCCCATCCCGTCGCCGGTCGCATGTTCAGGCACATCCGTTTGGCTCGACGGCATGAGCCGTCTGCTGAATCAGGCTTGAAACGCCAAAGAGGATTCAATTTCAACGGCTGTTTGCTGAGCCAGTAGAGCTGGCTGGGGCGGTTTCACGGGCTTGCAGAGAGAACAGTCTGAATCACAGGCCACAACTCGCCCACGTCGTTTCGGCGACTCTTGCTTTTGGCCATCGTCTCATGGATATTTTCAGCGAATCACGATGAGCGACGTGAGGCGAGAAGTCGAGGTGAAGATTCCGTGCCAGGAGAACCCTCTCGACCGGTTTCCGGAGCTGGTTCGAGAGATCGTGGCAGCCCGTCACTTCGAGGACAACTGGTTGCTCGATTTTGACGACCGTCGCCTGGCTCGCAAGGATTCTGTCCTGAGGGTGCGGCTCGTTGGCGACCGGGGATGGATCACCTTCAAACGGGCGGTGAAGGATGACACGCCATACAAAGTCCGGGAGGAGATCGAAGCTGAGACCGACAACCCGCAGGCGGTGCTGGCTCTGTTGCGCCATCTCGATCTTAAACCGGTTTTCCGGTATCAGAAATTTCGCACATCCTATCGGGTGAGCCTTCCGTCGGGAGCATCGCTCAGCGCCATGTATGATGAGACCCCGATCGGGAACTTCCTGGAGGTCGAAGGGACCGAAGCGGCTATTGACGAGTTCCTCGGTCATCTTGGGATCGCCCAACACGCCGTGATCACGTTAAGCTATCCTGCACTCTACAAAGCCCGCTGCCGCGAGAGCGGTGGATCCGATACCGAGATGGTCTTCGGCGACACGACGATGGCCTGAGAATCGCTCTCCGAAAGCGGAGACTTGCGATGGGGATTGTCGGTTGAGAACACGAACGAGGTAACCGATGCGCGCGATGATTCTCGCCGCCGGATTGGGGACGCGGCTCTGGCCGCTCACGGCAGACCGCGCCAAACCGGCTGTGCCTTTTCTCAATCGGCCGATCATAACCTACACGGTCGAGTACCTGAAGAAGTTCGGCATCTACGACATCATCGTGAACCTTCATCACCAGGGCGAGTCCATTCGCCGCGTCCTGGGTGACGGGTCGGCTTTTGGGGTCACGATCACCTATTCCGAAGAAGCAGAAATCCTCGGCACAGGGGGAGCCCTCGATAAGGTCCGTCATCTTCTGGCGGATGACACCTTCGTCGTCGTCAACGGCAAAATCATCACGGAGATTGATCTCGCTGCCGCCCTCTCGACGCATCGTGAGCGGCGGGCCCTGGCTACACTTGTTTTGCGTCGCAACCGCGAGTGGGACCGCTTCAGCATTGTTGAGGTGGATGGCGACGGACGAATTCGCCGCTTCGGCGGGTTCCCTGCCCCTCTGACGGAAGAGGGAGCCCCTTCGATGCCAGCGGGCGCGGTTCTGGACGACCATGCGCCCCTCATGTTCACCGGCATTCAAATTCTCGAGCCGGAGATTTTCGAGTTCATTCCTCGAGGTCGGTTTTCACACACGACGCTTGAGGCTTATCCTCGCGCCATCGAAGCGGGGCGATTGATCGCCGCTCACGTGGCTGAAGGGCGCTGGTATGATTTGAGCACGCTGGAACGGTATCTCCGGGCGAGTCTTGAGCTCCTTCAAGAGCGAGGCATGACCGCTCTCCTGGGAACGGGATCGAATGTCGAAGATGGAGCCGCCGTGACCGGTTCGATTCTCTGGGAACGTGTCTTTGTGAATCGCTCGGCGACACTTCGTCACTGCATCGTTGGAGACGATGTCGTTATCCCGCCCGACAGTCACTTTGAGCGCGTAGCTATCGTACGCGCTGCGCTGTGTTCGGCTCCTCCCGAACGAGGGAGTATTATCGGGGATAATCTCGTTGTCCCGTTTTGAAGGACAGGATAATCCTCTTCCTCAGGGTGTCGAAAAACCATAGAGCCGGAAGCACAGTCCGGACAGGAATGACGATCTCCAGGCCTGAAAACCGCCCACCAGAACGCGGCGATGTTCTTTCAGATGCGTGAGAGTGCCAGTTCCAGGGCGCGCCGGCAGCAGACCCGCGCCAGGTGTGCGCGATACTCCGCCGAAGCGTGAATATCCTCCAGTGGATCAACGCCCTCGGCCGCTTTGGCGGCGGCATCGGCGAGAGTCTGGCCCTCCATCTTCTGGCCCCTAAGTGAGGCCTCGACGCCTTTCGCCCGATATGCCTTCGCGGCCACTCCCGTGATCCCGATGGCAGCATCCTGGCAGATATTGTTTTGATCTACCGTAACCAGAGCTGCAACGCCGCACAAGGCAAAACCCGAGGCCTTTTGCGGGATCTTGATATAAGCCGTTCCCGTTCGAGGCTTAATTGCGGGAATGCGGACGGACACCAGAAGCTCATCCGGTTGGAGGGCCGTCGTCAGGAGATCAACAAAAAAATCCTCCGCCATCACCGACCGTTCCCCACGGGGACCAACCAGGTGCATCTGCGCCCCTAGAGCCAGGATGGCTGCCGGATAATCGGCTGCCGGGTCGGCGTGCGCGAGGCTCCCTCCGATCGTCCCCATGTTCCGAACTTGAACATCACCGATCTTGCCTGCCGCTTCAGCCAGCACCGGGCATTTTTGCCTGATGATGTCGGATGTCTCGACGGCATGATGTCGGGCAAGTGCCCCCACCACAATGGCATCTCCTTCGTCCCGAATCGAGGTCAGCTCTGCGATCCGGCTCAGGTCAATCACATACTTCGGCTGCGCCAGACGAAGTTTCATCAACGGGATCAAACTGTGTCCTCCCGCCAGAAGCTTGGCTTGGTCACGGTACGTGCTCAGAAGCGAAACGGCTTCGCTCACGCTCGATGGCGCGAAGTATTCAAAGGCACTCGGAATCATCGTCCCCTCCTCGTGAAAGCCGCTGATTTCTCAAACCCGTCGTGATTCTTCTCCGGCGAAAGGTCATGATGGTTCCTGAATGTCGCCTCAAACGCGATGAACCAGTCGCCAAATCTTTTCCGGTTTGAGTGGCATATCAATATGCCGAACGCCAAGCGGGGAGAGAGCGTCAACAACGGCGTTGACAATAGCCGGGGTCGCCGCGATCGTTCCCGCCTCTCCGACGCCTTTGACGCCTAGAGGATTGACCGGCGACGGCGTTTCCGTGCGATCGGTTTCAAACCACGGGACATCGGACGCACGGGGGATCGCATAATCGGTCAATTCCCCCGTGACCAACTGCCCGGATTCATCATAAACAGCCTCCTCGAAGAGCGCCTGTCCGATGGACTGCACGATTCCCCCGTGAACCTGCCCGTCCACAAGCAGCGGATTGATCACTCGTCCACAGTCATCCACGGCGACGTAGCGTTTCAGTTCAACGGCGCCCGTCTCGGGATCAACTTCGACGACGGCAATATGCGTACCGAAAGGAAAGGTGAAATTCGTCGGTTCAAAGAAGAATGTCGCGACGAGCCCCGGTTCCATCCCCGGCGGCAGGTTCTTGGCTGCGTAAGAAGCCGCTGCGACATCCCGAAAGGACACGGCTCTCTGGGGGTTATCCTTGACGAAAAACTTTCCGTCTTCAAAGCCGACATTGGCGACATTCTCCTCGCCGAGGAGATGGGCGGCGAGCCGTTGGGCCTTTTCTTTCACCTTCTGGGCAGCTCCGAAAAGAGCCGCGCCGCCCACGGCAGTGGCCCGGCTTCCGAACGTTCCGATCCCATACTGGACAATACCGGTGTCACCATGAATGACGCGAACATCTTCGATATCCAGACCGAATTCGTCGGCCACGATCTGGGCGAACGACGTCTCCTGACCTTGACCGTGTGGGGAAGCGCCCGTAAGCACCGTCACCCGTCCCGTCGGCTCGACACGAATGGTGGCGCTCTCCCATCCTCCGGTGGCAAGAGCAGGGGATGGCCCCAGAGCACAGATTTCGACATAGCTTGAGATGCCAATGCCCATATACCTCCCCTGATCGCGGAGCTGTCGCTGTTCCCGGCGCAGTTCGTCGTAGCCGATGAGCGAGACCGCGCGCTCCAGAGCGGCGGCGTAATTGCCGCTGTCGTACAGGAGCCCACTGGCCGTCGGGAAAGGAAACTCGTCCGCCCGAGGGAAATTTTTCTTGCGAACCTCGATGGGATCCATGCCAAGCTCTGCGGCCACCAGATCCATCGTTCTTTCGAGCAGATAAGTCGCTTCCGGTCGGCCTGCTCCGCGATAGGCATCAGTGGCCATTTTGTTCGTGAACGCTCCGATGATTTCTACCGAAAGATGGGGAATCCTGTAGGGCCCGGTGGCCATCAGTCCGGTGAGCGTCGGAATCGCCGGGGTCAAAAGCTGATGATAGGCTCCGATGTCTTGAATGATCTTGAGCCGGAGGCCGAGCACGGTTCCGTCTTTTTTCGCGGCGGCCTCGACATAATCAATCTGGCCGCGACCGTGAATTGTCGTCAAAAAGTTCTCGCGCCGCGTCTCGGTCCATTTGACCGGACGGCCGAGCTTCATCGCGGCATAGCCGACCAGAGCTTCTTCAGCATAGACGTTGAGTTTGCTGCCGAAGCCTCCACCGACTTCCGGAGCGATGACGCGAACCATGTGTTCGGGTAATCCCAGCATACGCGCAATTTGGGTGCGCGCGAGGTGGGGAATCTGAGTTGAGGTCCAGAGGGTCAGTTCTCCCCCCGTTAAGTACTCGGCCACGACCGCTCGCGGCTCCATCGCTACAGGAATGAGCCGCTGGTTGACCATTCGCTGCCTGACAACCACATCGGCTTCACGAAATGCACGGTCAATATCGCCGCCGCTCAACCGCCAGACGAACACGACATTGTTGGGAAACTCTTCGTGGATGATGGGCGCTCCCTCTTCGATAGCCTTCTCCGGGTCCACCACGGCCTCCAGCGGCTCGTAATCCACTGTGATGAGGTCAACGGCGTCCCGGGCCAGATACCTGTCTGTCGCGACCACCGCCGCGATCGGTTCGCCAACATAGTGGACTTTGCCCGTAGCCAGTGGCCGGTGTCGGGGGATTTTCATCTCGGCCAATCGCCCCACGACGGGAACGTCGCCGATGCGATCATCAATATCTGCCCCCGTCAAAACCAGCACCACACCGGGAGCGGTTCGCGCCGCCTCAACGTCGAGCGCTTTTATGCGGGCGTGAGCGTGAATGCTACGTACAAATGCCATATAGAGCATCCCCGGCAACCGGATATCATCCACATACCGGGATTGCCCAGTGATGAGTCGAGGGTCTTCCACACGCTTGATGGGTTGACCAACGTACTTTTTGGCCATAATTGACTCCTCGCTAATGTCGTCCAGGTGAGGGTTTCGTCAGTTGCGAGCTGAAATCGGCCCCTGACGAGGCTACCCATTCGCCCCCCACAACCGAATGAGAGCCCCTAAGGGGCCGATCCCTTCATTTTGTCGGCAGCATACCGCACGGCTTCGATGATATGCTGATACCCCGTGCACCTGCACAGGTTCCCTTCAAGCCCATGACGAATTTCCTCGACTGTGGGCTGAGGATTCCTCAAAAGAAGTTGATAGGCGGCGAGGATCATGCCCGGCGTGCAATACCCGCACTGAAGGCCATGCTTGACCCAGAATCCTTCCTGAACGGGATGAAGTGTGCCCTCGCGAGCCAGGCCCTCAATGGTCGTAATCTCACCGCCATCGGCCTGCACTGCCAGGACCATGCAGGATTTCACGGCCACTCCGTTGAAGAGAACCGTGCAAGCCCCACAGAGCCCCGTCTCGCATCCGATATGCGTCCCTGTCAAGCCAAGGACATCCCGCAGGTAATGAACAAGCAGGAGTCGAGGTTCAACCTCATGCCGATAGACAGTGCCATTGATTGTTGTCTGGATTAGTCTACCCACCAGTCACCTCCCTGACCGAAAGAGATACGCCTGAATCTCTGACAAAAGAGATCCCCGCCGTCTGTCAGGGCGGAGAGACCTGCTCGGTCGGGTTTTTCACTCCCTCACCGCCTTGTGGTGATGCATCTCACCACCGGACGATGATCGCACCGAACGTCGGCGGCGTCAGTCCTCAAGAATCTCCAGGCTGACGCGCTTTTTTTGCTTCATTCCGGCGGCGCTCAGGATCGTGCGAATCGCTTTGGCATTGGCTCCTTGCTTTCCGATGACCTTCCCCAGATCAGACTTGGCGACCCGCAGTTCATAGACAATTGTTCCGGCCCCTGCGATCTCTCGGACCTTGACCTCATCAGGATTATCCACAAGCACCTTCACGATTTGTTCGACCAGTTCTTTCATACGACTTGGACCGCCCCCTTTAATAGCTCCTCCTCAACCGCCGTTATATTACACCCTCTTTGCAATAGATTCAACACAAATTTGACCCGCTTGGACGATGGCCCGTCACGGAAACGCCCCCTTGGATTCTCCAGCAGTCGGGGCTTGCCTCATCGAGGCGAGGGCTCCGGAGGAACTCGTCAGCTGGGTGCAACCCTCAGCTCCGGAGTGCTTTCCTTAGGCTCTCCAGCCGAATGCCATGCTATTCTGGAGAGAGGCCCTTGGGGCTATATCTCGCACCCGGATTGAGGGCTCGCTTGACAGGTTCTTCTCCCCCTGCCTAAGATTCCCATTTTGGACCGGCGCCAGCACTTCTCACCGTAGACGGTCATGACGATGGATAGAATTACGATCCGGGGGGCCCGGGAGCACAATCTTAAAAATCTCGACTTGGAGATCCCGCACCATTCCCTGACGGTGATTACGGGGCTGAGCGGCTCAGGGAAGTCAAGCCTCGCTTTCGATACCCTTTACGCAGAGGGGCAGCGGCGCTATATAGACTCGCTCTCGGCCTACGCCCGCCAGTTCCTCGATCAGTTCGAAAAACCCGATGTTGACTCCATCGAAGGACTCTCACCCGCCCTGTCCATCGAGCAGAAAACTATCAGTCGAAGTCCTCGCTCAACAGTGGGAACGGTGACCGAGATTTACGATTACCTGAGAGTCCTTTTCTCCTCGATTGGTCGCCCTCACTGTCCCCAATGTCGTCAACCCATTACTCGCCAATCAGTCGATCAGATCGTCAAGACGATTCTGGAGATTCCTTCGGGTGAACGGGTGATGATCCTGGCTCCCATTGTGCGCGGGAGAAAGGGGGAATTTCGCAAGGAGCTGGAGAAGCTGGCGCGTCAGGGGTTTCTCCGCGCCCGCATTGATGGTGAGCTTCGGTCTCTGGAGGAACCGATCTCGCTCAGCCGCCGAAAGAACCACACGATTGAGATCGTGGTGGATCGGCTCTTGATCAAGCCGGGGATCCGCGAGCGGCTGGAATCGGCGGTCAAAACGGCATTGAAGCTGACCGGAGGCACTGTGTTGGTTTCAGTGGTGGATGGGAGCGAGCACCTGTACTCGGAAAAGATGGCCTGCGTCGAATGCGGGTTCTCTGTTCCCGCCCTGGAACCGCGCTTTTTCTCCTTCAACAGTCCATACGGAGCATGCCCGGAATGCCAGGGGTTGGGGGTGAAGCCGACCATCATTCCCGAACGTATTATCGTGGATCCTCAGAAGCCCCTTAAGGACCTCGACCTGGTCTCGCCGGATCGAGCGACGGAACTTTATCTGAAGAATGCGCTGCTCGCTCTGGCACAACACTTCAAGCTAGATGTCCGAACACCGTTTGCGGAGTTGCCGGAAAATGTCAAGAATGCCTTTTTCTACGGGACGAAAGAAAAGCTCACCGCTGGCCGCTTTGGATCGAGGCAGAACCCTCCCTGGATAGGTGCAGTTCGCCTTCTTGAGCGATCCCTCGCTCGACGAAATGGCTACGAGAGCGATGACGAAAACGGGGACATGACCGCCTCCTCGCTGGTTCGCCTGATGCCCTGTCCCGCCTGCAGGGGGAAGCGGTTGCAGCCTGCGAGTCTGGCTGTCACAGTGGGCGGTCGGTCAATAGCCGACTATACGGCCATGCCTATTGGCGAGGCCTTGGAAGTGTTTCGCCTCCTCCCTCAACATCTGACGGCGCGGGAGCTAGAGATCGCCGGCCTCCTCCTCAAAGAGATTTGCTCCCGTTTGGAATTTCTCGAACGAGTCGGTGTCGGATACTTGACGCTCGACCGTCCGGCCACGACCCTTTCCGGAGGAGAAGCCCAGCGGATCCGCCTGGCCACTCAGATCGGGTCCCAGCTGCGCGGCGTGCTCTATGTCCTCGATGAGCCGTCCATCGGCCTTCATCCCCGGGATAACCGTCGTTTGCTGGAGACCCTTGAACGATTACGCGACCTCGGAAATACCGTCGTCGTCGTGGAACATGATGAAGAAACGATCCGACGGGCTGACTATGTGATTGACCTCGGTCCGGGGGCGGGAAGTCAGGGTGGATTTCTCGTCGCCAGTGGTCCCCCTGAGGCTATCGCACAAAATCCACACTCTCTCACCGGACAGTACCTGTCCGGTCAACGAACTATTCCCATTCCCGAGGTGCGGCGTCGCCCCCAGGGGAAGTTTCTCACGGTTCATGGGGCGGCGGCTAATAACCTCAAACATATAACGGTGCGATTTCCTCTGGGCCTGCTGATTTGCGTCACGGGGGTATCGGGTTCCGGGAAGTCCTCGCTCGTAGACGAGATTCTCTATCGGGCCTTGGCCCAAAAACTCTATGGGAGTACAGCGGAGCCAGGACCGCATGAAAAGATCACGGGAACGGAGTCCATTGATAAAGTGATCGAAATAGACCAATCGCCGATTGGACGCACACCGAGATCGAATCCAGCGACCTACGTGGGCGTCTTCACTTTTATCCGCCAACTGTTCGCCCAGTTACCGGAAGCCCGGGCGCGCGGCTACAAACAAGGGCGATTCAGTTTCAATGTGAAAGGTGGCCGGTGTGACGCCTGTCAGGGTGACGGCCTTAAACGAATCGAGATGAATTTCCTCCCCGATGTTTATGTTCCTTGCGAGGTTTGTCGGGGCTCCCGCTACAATCAAGAGACCTTGAGCGTCCGCTATAAGGGTTACTCCATTGCTGATGTCCTGCAGATGACCGTTGAAGACGCCTATGAGCTTCTGGAAAACATTCCGCCGATTAGGCAAAAACTGCAAACCCTGCGCGATGTGGGACTCGGATACATCCAGCTCGGCCAGCCGGCCACGACACTGTCGGGAGGCGAAGCCCAACGGATAAAGCTCGCCAAGGAACTCAGTAAACGACCCACTGGTCGTACCCTCTACATCCTGGACGAACCAACGACGGGTCTGCACTTTGAAGATGTGAGGAAGCTGCTGGAGGTGCTTCAACGGCTCGTTGACATGGGCAATACGGTGATCGTGATCGAACACAACCTTGAAGTCATTAAGTGTGCCGACTGGATCATTGACCTTGGGCCCGAAGGGGGAGACGCCGGAGGATACATCGTCGCAGAAGGCCCTCCCGAGGTGGTGGCTCAAACACCGAGTTCTTATACCGGCCAGGCCCTGGCTCCGATCCTTCGGGGACAAGCCCCACCCTCAGTGTGAAGGGGCAATGGATCATGAGCAACGTGGCTGAGATTCAACGCCTCGCGCGAGAATCTGTGATGGTGAAGGAACGCTTTTTCTCTGCGCACGCGGATCGCGTCGCTCAAGCTGCTGACCTCATGATTCAGGCGCTCGCGCGCGGAAAGAAAATTCTCCTTTTCGGGAATGGCGGGAGCGCAGCGGATGCTCAGCACATCGCCGCCGAACTGGTCAACCGTTACAATCGGGAGCGCCCGGCGCTGGCGGCCATAGCACTGACAACAGATACCTCGATTTTGACCTCAATTGCCAACGATTCATCCTACGAGGACATCTTCAGCCGCCAGATCGAAGCGCTGGGGCAGCCGGGGGATGTCGCGATCGCAATCAGTACGAGCGGTCGGTCGGAAAATGTCATAAAAGGCGTGCAGACAGCGCGTGCCCGGGGACTCTATACCATCGGGCTTCTCGGGCGAGATGGCGGTGAAGTGGGACAACTGGTTGACCTCGCGCTTATTGTGGAAAGCGACCAAACGGCTCGAATTCAGGAGGTGCACATCACGATCGGGCACATCCTCTGTGATCTTGTTGAACGGGCGATGGCCTCGCCACCATCAGCAAGGTAGACTGGTCTGACGAGATACATAGCCCGGCTACCGAAGGTAGTTTGAACCCAGCAATCCGGTGAGACCATGAGCACAAAGCCCTACGATCAGGCGTTCAAGTATCTGGCCGAGCAAGATGCCGAGGCGCTGATGTTGCTTTTGGGTGAACTGGCACCAGGCCAGCAGGCGAAGATTGCGTTACTGCCGCGCGAAATTAGCGTTGCCGCCCAGTTGCCCGATCAGCCCTATGAAGTGGCCACAGCCGAAGGCCGTCGGCTGGTGCACGTAGAGGCGCAGACTGTCTATGACAGCTCGCTACCCGATCGGATGCTGGACTATGGATTGCGTCTCTGGTTGAAGTACCGACTGCCTCTCAGCAGCTATGTGCTGGTGCTGACTCCGCGTGGAATGCCCCGCAAGCTAAGGCTCGGACGTCGGGTGGAGGCAGGAGATCTGCAGATTAATTTGCGCTGTCGGCTGGTATGCCTGTGGCGAGTGTCGGGCCAGAAAGTTCTGGCGTGGAATCGCCCGAGCCTTCTGCCGTTCTTGCCACTCATGCGGGGTGGGTGGAAGGTGGTTCGCTCCGGGGCCCAGCACCTGAGAGAGATACCCGACGAGCGGCAGCGGTGTGAGCTAGGCTTGCACTTTCTGCTGCTGGGGGGACTCCGCTATGATAAAACTGAACTTATCGAACTGATCGGGAGGGAGAGCATGATACCGTTAGAACAACTGAAAGAGTCGAGCATGTATCAGTTCATCGTGGAAGAAGGGCTCCAGCAAGGGCTTCAGCAGGGGCTTCAGCAGGGGCTCCAGCAGGGGCTTCAGCAGGGGCTCCAGCAAGGGCTTCAGCAGGGGCTTCAGCAGGGACTTCGCCAGGAGGCGATGACGCTACTCCGGCGACTACTGGAACGTCGGTTCGGGTCGTTGCCGGAATGGGTTCAGCAGAAGATTGAAGTCGCCGATCAGACGACGCTCGAAGAGTGGGTCCTGCGAGTACCAGAAGCTCGATCCCTCGAAGAAGTTTTCCAGTAGGTCTTAGGGGTCTGTCGGGGAGAGTCCCAACGCGCTCAGTCCTGGCGTGGGTTGGCATGCGGTCTTCTTACAAGCTACAATTCACCGACCACCTGAAAGCAGCGTTTGAATCCCGCACCGGTTCGATCCCATTTATAACAGCGGTAACTGTCGAGGGAAAGTCGTGGCTCCACTTCCCCAACCGAGTACGAGCCTCGTATGCAATGACAGCAACTGGCGACGAAACGAGTGGGTGGCAGTAAGATTCATCCCTTTTTTCTTCGCCGGTGGCCGAGCAGCATCAGTTACATCCCTAGACCTTTCTCCCTTCCTGTTTCACCCGCTCGACGTACTTGCCAGTCTCGACTTCGATGCGAACGATTTCTCCTTCCTTGATGAACTGTGGGACGAGAACCTCCATCCCGTTTTCCAACACAGCAGTCTTATAGGTTGACACGTCATGTTCGCGCAATCCCGGAGGGGCTGAAATGACTTTGAGGTCCACGAATTCGGGAAAGACAACATTCACGGGATTACCGTTATAAATCTCCACAGGAATGCGCATATTCGCCTGAAGGAACTTCTCCCTGTGACCAATGACCTCTCGGGGCAGACTGATCTGTTCGAACGTCTCCGGATTCATGAAATAAAAATCCTCGCCATCGCTATAGAGGAATTCCATTTCCTGTCGTTCCAGCTCGACATCCTCGACTTTTTGATCAGGATGAAATCGCCATTCCTTGATATGCCGCGTCTGGAGATTCTCGGCCTTGGCGAACATTGTCCCACCGAACTGTCCACCTCCAGCATGGTATTCGGCCTGGATGATCCGGTAAAGCTCGCCGTCAAGTTTGACCACCATTCCGGCGCGAATCTCCGATGCCGCAATCATAGACAGCCCTCCTGACGTTTTTTCGCTGGTAAAGGTAATCTACGCACAATGTCCCCCAAAGGCAAGTGTGGCAACCGCATCAACCTCTGGGAGACCGACGGGGAAGGGGGATGCTCTCCGCACGCGATGCCTCTTCAAAAAGGAGCTGGGGCATCCCCGGATAACTCCCACTGAGGAGATGCCCGGAGTGGAAAGAACCCCACCCTCCCCACTCGAGATGACTCATCACGATGTGAGCCTGTGGCGGAGTGGAGCTGGCTTACACACGGGCCTCGTCTACATCATAGAGGAATCGAATCACTCCCTCCATGTACACTCGTTGATCATCATACATCGCCATGTGGCTCCCGTTAGGGCAGAACAGGTAACGCCCTCGCGGAAGCAGGCGCGCCATGTTCTCCATATGAGCGGGGTCCATCGTATCGTAGCGAGCCCCGATGACCAGAGTGGGCACGGTGATCTTGGCCAGATCCGCCGTGCGGTCCCATGTGGCGAGTTTTCCGCTCGCACCCAGTTCACTCGGCCCCTGCATCGGGACGTAAATTTTCGGATTGAGGTGCCGAAAAGCTCGATTGACCGGGTCCGGCCACTGATCGAGCGGCATGCGGAGAACATGGTGGACGTAGTGATGGTTCAGGAGAAGTTCCATATAGCGCGGGTTTTCGTACTCTCCCGCTGCTTCGAGTTGCTTGATCTCCTTAAGCACAGACTGATCCATGGCGGGCATGAGTACCTTCTCCGCGTACTCATTGTATGCTGGGATGCTCGCCATCATGTTAGAGATGATGAGTCCCTTCAAATGGCACTGGTGGACGAGCGCGTATTCGATGGCCAGGAGACCACCCCAGGAGTGACCGAGCAAAAAGAAATTCGTCTCGTTCAGGCCGAGCGTCCGACGAACCTGCTCGACCTCGTCCACAAAACGCGGAAGCTCCCACAGGTCGGGATCATCCGGTTGGTCACTATAGGCCGACCCCAGTTGATCGTAGTAGTAATACTCGATACCCGCCGCCGGGAAGTAAGAATCAAAGGCCTCGAAATATTCATGCGTCGCTCCGGGACCACCATGAAGCAACAGCACTTTGATTCGAGGATTGTTTCCCACTCGTTTGGTCCATACGCGGAAGGATCCTTTCGGCGTGGTAATAGGGATCAGCTTGACGCCGCCGCTCAACACATCGTCACGACCCGTTGAGTCAAAGTAGCCCTCAATCATGGAACCTCCTTCTGATGACTCTCCAATCCCAGGCAACTGCTGTGCTGTCATCTATCGCTTGTGCGCCTCGCACTTCCCCTTTTGCTGGCGCCCGGTGATTGTACTGGCTGCTGCTAAACCTTAACAAGTGATTCTGCATTCCGGCAGCATTCTTGCCGGAAGACTTTGCAGCGGCATGACTGAGCGTTTATACTGACTGCCCGAAATGCGCCTGTCGAATGCAGGCCGCATCATCGTCATCATGATGAGCAACAGATCGGCGCGCCCGGAGGGGGACAGTGGTTTCGATTGCTCGAAAGAACCTCTTCCATGACAAGGTGCGATTTCTGGTGGCCCTCGTCGGCGTGCAATTCGCCGTCGTCTTGATGACCCTCCAGGTGGGATTCCTCCTGAAGTTCATGTACAATGCCTCGGTCCTCATAGATCATAACGAGGCCGACATCTGGATCACCTCGAAGAATCTGAAAAATTTTGACTTCGCTCTTCCCTTCTCCGAGAGCAAACTCTACGAGGCGAGGAAAGTTCCTGGTGTCCTCTGGGCCGAGAAGCTCATCATGGGTTTCAGCTACTGGAAGATGCCCGACGGAGGCCAGGAAACCATCCAGGTGATCGGATTCAACCCGGAGACGATGATCGGCGCTCCCTGGGACATCATCACCGGAGATCTTCGCGAGGTCAAATACTTCAATCAGATCTTCATTGATGAAGCCGACCGGGGCCGCCTGGGTAATCCCTGGGTTGGCGACGAAGTTGAGATCATCGGTCAGAAAGCCCGAATCGCCGGTATCACTCGAGGCGCCAAATCATTCGTCGGCAGTCCCTTCGCTTTCACTTCCTATAAGAATGCCCTCCGGTTAACCTTTGTTCAGCCGGGACAAACGGTCTATATTCTGATCAAGGTGGCGCCGGGCTACTCTATCGCCGAGGTCAAAAACCGTCTCCAAGAGACCATTACCGGCGTGGACGTTTACACGAAGCGGGAATTCAGTTGGAAATCACGGCGATACTGGCTCCTCGTTACAGGAGCCGGTATTCTTCTGCTCAGCACGGCTCTCATGGGCCTCATCATTGGCGTCATCATTGTCGGGCAAACAATTTATGCTTCGACAATGGAGCACATCAAAGAGTTCGGGACGCTCAAAGCCATCGGTGCTTCCAACCGGGACATCTACGCCGTCATCATCAAACAGGCCTTGATCATCACCGCCATCGGCTACGGACTGGGCATGGTACTCAGCCGGTTCGCCCTGCAAGGGACGAGAAAGCTCGGCGTGGATGCCTATTTGCCGCCGAGCGTCCTCGCCATCATCTTCGCTGTGACGCTGGTGATGGGAGTCGCCTCGTCGCTTGTTTCCATTTACAAGGTGACAAAGATTGATCCGGCCCTTGTGTTCAAAAGCTGACGGAAGTATGGACCAACCACTCATTCGCCTGGAGCATGTGACGAAAGTCTACGGTCGCGGAGATTCGGCTGTGGTCGCCGTAGACGATGTGAACCTCAGCCTGTCGGGAGGGCGATTCATCATTCTCATGGGCCCGTCGGGCAGCGGCAAGACGACGCTTTTGACGATGATGGGGTGCTTGCTCAAGCCCACCCGGGGTCGAATCTTCATCTTTGACAAAGAGGTGACGGCCCTGGATGAGCGACGGCTTCCGTTCATCCGACGTCAATATATCGGGTTTATTTTCCAGAGCTTCAATCTCTTCCCTGCGTTGACGGCGCTGGAGAATGTGGAATTGACCCTTCAGTTGAAGCGGATCAATGGCCGGGCGGCCCGAGAAACGGCCATTGAACTGTTGAAAAAGGTTGGACTGGAGAAACGACTTCACCATCTTCCCGAGGACCTGAGCGGAGGAGAGAAGCAACGTGTGGCCGTGGCCCGCGCCCTCGCCGGTGATCCCCCGATTATCCTCGCCGATGAGCCAACGGGAATGCTGGACTCGAAGACCGGTCGCCTGATCGTCACATTGCTCAAAGAGATCTCAGCCAGGGATAATCGTCTCGTGTTCATGGTCAGCCATGATAACCGCATCCTCGATCTGGCTGACGAAATCCTCTTTATGGAAGACGGCACGATCCGGCGGGAAAGAGATGCTGCGTGAGCTTATGAGCAAACGAATGACTGCGACTTTGTGGATCGTCATGGGAGCAGCCACGATTTTCCTCGGCATGTTCCTGGCGAATAATCACCGCCTTTCCAGCGAAGAAGGGCTGGTCCGACGTGGGGAGATCATCCTGCGGATTGCAGCCAACGGTCGGGTGGAGGGGGCGACGGAAGAAATCCGTGTCAGCTCGAAAATTCCCGGTCGTATCCAGACCATAACCGTGGATGAGGGAGATCGTGTTACGAAAGGACAAATCCTAGTCATTCTGGACAACGAAGATTATCGCGCTCGAGTGGAGACCGAGCGCGCACTTCTGGAAAAGGCCGAAGCACATCTGAAGCTCCTTCGTTCAGGAGCACGCCGCGAGGAGATTGAGCAAGCGCGGGCCGCGGTGGACGAAGCGAGAGCCATTGCTGAAACCGCACGGCGAGATTATGAACGCCTCTCGCAACTCTTCCATCGGGGCGTCATCGCGCGGGATGAACTGGATCGCGCCGAGCGTGAACTGCGAACGGCTATAGCGCGGCAGCAGATTGCTGAGCAACGGTACCAGCAGGTGCTCAGCTGGTTCCGGCCAGAAGAGATCGCTGCGGCCGAGGCCGATGTTCGCTTGGCCCGTGCCCGACTCGCTGAAGCGGAAGCCAATTACCAGAACACCTTTCTCCGCTCTCCGATCAGTGGGATCGTGACGAAACGGTTCATGAAACCCGGTGAAAGCATCCGCTTTGAAACGGTGGGACTCCCCATTCTTTCTCTGGTAGACACATCGGCCCTGCGCGTGCGAGCAGAAATTGATGAAACGGATGTCGCTAAGGTCGCCGTCGGGCAGAGGGCATATATCAGAGCTGATGCCTACCGGGAGGAGGTTTTCACCGGACGAGTCGTTCATATCGCACCATCGCTGGGGCGAAAGACACTCTTCAGCGACGAACCGGCCGAGAAGCGGGACACGGAAATCCTCGAAGTGCTCATTGATCTCGATCCCTCGGCGCGTCCCTTGAAGATCGGATTGCGCGTCGAGGTGACCATCGAGGTTTTGCGCAAGGAGAATGTCCTTGTCGTTCCAGCCCGCGCCGTGATTCACAAGGACGGACGGGCATTCGTCCTGAAGCGCACGCCGAAGGGATGGCGCGAACATCCCGTCCGGGTTGGCGCAACCGATGGAGTCAACACGGAAGTTCTTGACGGTCTGACCGAAGGAGACATTGTTCGCCGCCTCCCATAATGGATAATCAGTCGCCGGGCAGTGTGTCGCCGAAGCGTTCGGTTGCAGCGCATCCTGCGTCGTGTCCCTCGCTACGGCTCTCATTTTTGCCGACCGGGAGCGAAAAATTCCACCCCCGCCTGCTTGACGCGACACGCAAAACGTATTCTAATAGCAGGGCGCAAAATGGGCTCAAAATCGAAGGAAATTACGCACATCACTGAAACCGGCGCGGGCCTTTGGTTGGCGGGGATTTTCCCGGCTCAGGCGAAGCGTCTCCCGCCAATGGGGGCCAGCAAGAAATGGTCATGAGGGGGAACAGGGGAGAAGTAAGGATTGGCCCTCTGAATGTCTCGCCGGGTCTCATGTCATGGCGAGGTGGCAAGAGAAAGCGCAGGCAAAGAGCGCCGGCATTGGTTGCCTCGTCCCTCTCTCGCTTCCGCCCGAGGATGCTTCTCACCGTGTTGGCCCACGACAGTCAGTGTTCATTCAGGCGCGAGATTTCAGGAGCTGCTTATGGACCGCTATTTCCAGATCTCTCACTACCTTGACGAGCTTGCCGAGCGGAATCTCCCAGCGAACGAGCTGGAAGGAAAAATTCGAGAACTCCTCGAACAAATTCGACCCGACCAACCGACGCTCGTCCCCATCCTGCTGAACAAACTGAAACGGACGGAAAACCCCGCTGTTGCTTCTATCGTTGGATTCGCCCTTCGACAACTGAATGATCCCTCCATTTATGACGCAGTTGTCGCTTTGCTTCACGACCCAACCGTGCGCGATGAGGTGAAGATGAACCTCATCTCGGTATTCGTTCACTATGGCGGGGATGTCAACACTCTCGATGTGAACCGAGTGTTCAAGCGCCCGCCATCTTCCTATCGCATGGCGGTCGGCCAGTTGCTGGATGCCATAGCCGAGGATGAGAATGTCATTGGTCTTTTCCTGGATAGCTTCGCCCAACTTCCCAAAGCGATGCAGATCGGGTCGGTGCAGGGATTCGGATCTCTCAACGATGAACGGGCGCTGAAGTTGCTGGCGACGCTGGCCGAATACTGGGATCGTGAAGTGGCCCGGGCTGCCATTGAGGCCATTGGTTCGATCAAATCAGGGAAGTCCCTGACGGTTCTGGAGAACCTCTTCAACCATCGAGAATCTGCCTGGGGACTCATCGAGAAGTCCATCCGGAAGTTGAGGAGGGAGGGATTGAGTCCCGAGTCTCTTGATCCTCCGCCCGCCCCTGTACGAGAGTGTCTGGTGACACCATCCGATGGACGCGGAAGCTCGATTCTCATCATTAGCCGAAAGGATGGTCCACGACGGTATGACACCCATCTTTTCATGCTCAACGAGCGGGTGGGGATCAAGGATTGTTATGGCATGCGGCGAACTTCCCCGAAGCAGTATCGTGAGATGATCGGCGCCCTCGATTGCGAAATCGGCCTGTACTCCATCCCTTACGAGTATGCGGTAACACTCATTCGCGATGCGTTATTTGTGGCGCGATCACATCGTGCGCTCATCTCGCCGGAATTCGCCTTCCACCGGCGTGTGTTCGGAACCGACGAGTTGACGCCGCTCCAGCATGTCCCCGCCTTCCCGGAGATTCTCGTGGCCCGTGCCCGCCGGAATCTCGACCGCCTTCTGGCGTCTTCGGATTATCTCGTTGATGAATCCCCCTTCGATAATTGGTGGCTGGATATACCTCAAGCCTATGCCTTCTTCACCCGATTCAAGGCTCGCCGAAAAAATCGCTCGCCGGACCAGGCGGTGCTCACCGCATTTATCAACGATGTGATTGAGCCGGAGCGGACTCTCCTGATTCGCCGCCTGGGATTGACCGTTGAACTGCTGGCGAAATTCGACTCCACTTATCCTCCGGCCATCCTCCAAACAGCCCTGGCATTATGGATCGCCCTTCAGGATGAGAGTCGGCCGCTGGCGTCAATTCCTTTCTTTCAGGCACTTGCCGAACTCACCAGCGAGATGGTTCTCAACAATATTGCCCTGGGTTATCGTGAGCCGGACGGATTTCTCCCCGAACACTATCAGTGAATGGCCTATGACCGTGAAATCTGACAAGTGGATCATTCGCATGGCCCGCGAGCAAGCCATGATTGTCCCTTTTGAAGAACGCCTCGTCCGAGAAGTAGAAGGTCGTCGCATCATCAGCGCGGGCCTGTCGAGCTATGGTTACGACATTCGCCTGGCCAAAGACGGATTTTACATCTTCTCGCCGATCAAGGGACGCGAGATTGACCCGAAAAACTTCGACAGCGATAGCCTCATCGAGGCTCCTCTGCGAACGGCCGAAGACGGTTCCCAGTACTGGCTCTTGCCGCCACTGTCCTATGCTCTGGGTGTGACCGTCGAAACCTTCAACATTCCTCGAAAGGTCATCGGCTTGTGTTTCGGTAAATGTTTGAGTGGCGACACCCGCGTCCTGGACGTCCAGACGGGACGATGGATCCCCCTCCGCAGCTTCGTGGAGGAAAAGACGGGAACGACGGCGACCCTGAGCCCACAGGGAGTAACGCCCGGACGCGTGACACGTCATTTGTGCACCGGTATTAAACCCGTTTTCGAGCTCACGACACAAAGCGGGCGAAAGATCCGAGCCACAGCACGGCATCCTTTCCTAACTCCTTGGGGATGGATGGAACTTCGCTCCCTGCTGCCGCGCGATCCGATCGCCGTTCCGGCATGCCTCCCCTTTTTCGGCCAGAGAACCCTTTCCGAATCGGAGATCCATTTTCTGGCCCTCACCTGTGGACGCAGCCTCCTCGGTGAAAAGCCATTGCAGGCCCGATCCGTCATTGACCGCCCTGGCCAACATCCACTCCACCAGGATATGCGGGCGATTTATAGTGCTATCCCCCACGCCTCTCTCATGAACGCTGTTCACCGAGATTGTCTCTCCGGATGGGAGGTCTTCCCGCCGTTTGATCTCTCAGCGTTCGACGGAAGCCTGTGGCATGGCCAAGACTCTTTGGTGGGGGAGCATATCCCGGATTGTATTTTCATGGCGACAAAGGAATGCCTCGCCCGTTTCTTGCGAACCCTTTTTTCCGTAGCTGGCAAAGTTTGCTTGTCAGATGATGGATCACCGACGATCGAGCTGTCTTCCTCTTCGGAGTCCCTGCTTCGGGATATTCAACATTTGCTTTTGCGCTTTGGCGTGCTGGCCCGGCTCGCTCAGGACAGGTATCGAAGCAATGAGCGGTCTCTCACTCTCTCGGTTTTTGACGAAGATGCCGTCGCCGCCTTTGGGCAGAACATCGGGTTTATGGCGGGCACGAAGAAGGCTCAATTCCTCACACGGTGGACGACGTCTCGGAAAAATCGTTTAAGCTCTGACCACTTGATCCATGCGGTCAGATTCCCTCCCCTGGTATGGGATACGGTGGAGTCCATCACGCCGCGGGGGAGCGAGCCTGTATATGACCTGACGGTCCTGGGAACTCATAACTTCATCGCCAACGACCTCGTGGTCCATAATTCCACCTACGCTCGCTCCGGGGTCATCGTGAATGCTACTCCGCTGGAACCTACCTGGCGCGGAAGGCTCGTGCTGGAGATCTCCAACTCGGCTGACCTGCCCGTCCGCATCTATGCTGAAGAGGGAATCGCTCAGGTCGTTTTCTTTGAAAGCGATGAAGAGTGCCTGACAGCTTATGAGGATCGTCAGGGGAAATATCAAGATCAAAAGGGACTCGTCACGCCGAAGGTTTAGACTCCCTGGTTCCCGGATGCGGAGTATTTTCAGCCTCGAATTCCTGGCCGCCCACCGGGCGGACGACCAAACGGCTTGCCTTTAAAAAATCTCCGAGTCTGGCTCGGAGCGCCCTAACGAGAATCACCTCTGATGAGGCGGAGGATGCAGCATCCACCCGCCGACGCCGTCTATAACGATGAACTTTGGTATTGCCGAGGCGCTGACCGGCTCGGGTGGTAGGCCAGATATAGCACAGATGTCCCCGTCTGCCACAGGCCCGGAGGCTCTCGTTACAAAGGAGTATTGATCGCGCTCGATCTGCTCATATAATGTCGGGGTGATGGTAGTAGTAGGACAACGAGCACGTCGAGGACTCACAGCCGGGCTCGCTTTTGTGATTGTACTCTGGGCGCAGTCTTCCCGCCCCCTGCTCGGCGCGACACCGACCATACTCGCACTCTCTCCAGCCGCTGCCTCGCCGCTGGCCCTCGTTCGCATCAAGGGGGCCAATTTCAGTCCGGCGTCGGCAGAGAATACCGTGATGGTTGGCGGGGTCGTCGCTCCGTCACGAACAGTCGCGGAAAATCTCATTGAATTTCTTGTGCCTGAAGGTCTCACACCGGGCCCGCAGCCGGTTATTGTCATCACACGGGGTGCCGCCAGCTCACCCGCCATCTTGACGATCACCGATCCATCCCGGACGGCTGTGCTCGCCGGCCTCACTCCCGTGATTGATTTCTCGCGCACGGTGTGGCAGGGAATCTCTTTGCCTCGATCAGCGCTCCAGTTCCGAATCTCCGTCGGGGCAGATGTGATCTTTCCTGGCACGGTGAGCCCGTTTCGAGGGTTGATCCCGCCTCTGTTTGGAGGGATGTTCACACTTCCCGGGCTCGGAATCGGATCAGGGAACACCCCGTCGAGCCTTTATGCAGGACCTCTTCCGGGTCGAATACCAGTACCCCTGGGGGGACCGATCCCTGATCTTTCTTCAAGGTCGCCAGGGACATTTCTGGCTGTCACCACGCGAGGCGTAGTTCGCATTGAGAATGGGACTCTGACTGTTTTCCCGTTCCCCGGCGAACCAGGCGAGCCCCTTTTGCCGCCGACTTTCATTCCCAACCCTTCCTTTGATTCTCGCCTTCCAATCAGTTCAACGAACCCGCTGGTAACGGATTCGATTCTTGTTCTCACCGAAGACGGTCTCGTGCAAGGGCCACCGACGGCGATGAATTTTATTCCACTACCGCGGGAGGCGGGCTTCCCTCTCACTCCACCAGTTCCCGAACGAAACCCTCAGTTCAGTATTGCACCGCAGATTGCAGGATCAGCCCAGCCATTCCTTCCTGCTACACTGGTTGCCACGACCGGTGGTCTCGTTCGCCTTGCGGGATCAAAGCTCACTTTCATTCCGCTGGCGAAAGAGGCAGGCCGACCGATCGGCCCACCTGTCTTCGAGTGCAATCCCGAGTTCAATCCCCGATTCGGCGAATCAAACACCAATACGTTGGGCCAGCCCTTCCCCTTCACCTCGAGGATCCTACTGCCAACGACAAGGGGAGTCGTCGTGGTGTCTTCGGAGGGAGTCAGCCTCATTTCACTACCGCCGGACGCCGGGAAAGTTCTCAGCCCGCCGACGTGCCTCATCAATCCATCGTTCAGCGTCTCATCTGCGATGCCGACAGCGGAGACCGTTCGATTCTTCCAGCCTGGCTTCGCCCTCTCGACGGAGAACGGCCTCGTTTTCGTCCAGGGAACCGAAGTCAGCTTGCTCCCCCTGCCGAAAGAGGCGGGTCGCGTCCT
>DATLZR010000007.1 GCA_035573895.1 Blastocatellia bacterium
CGACGGCTGTTCCCGCTTTCACCGCCGTGAGCCCGTAAACGGCTAACCCTCGATCGGCGCCGAGCGATTGGAACCCGGGCGCGGTGACCTTCATCTGCTGCGGGACATAAAGGAGAACGCTCGCCGCGTCCCAGGCCAGCGATTCATTCACACTCGCCTGAAGGTCTTTATACGGCATCGTGGAGACCGTGAAAAATCGTGTTTCGCCCGGACGCAAGGGATAATCAATCGTCCACACGCCGTTTTCACCCGCACGGGCAGCGACGGGAATGGGCATTCCGTTGGCTCCCACCGCGCTTGTTCGTTCGGGAGTGACTCCTTCGGGCAAGCGGAAGCTGAACACGCCTCCCGGACGCAGAAGCGTCACCGGGGGAGCCGTGTCGTTTCGGACGATGAATTCCCGGCCAATGAGCAGTTGATCGTTGGACTGCTGCACCAGATAGGTCATCCGATCCACGCGATACTCTCCCGTGGCAGCAGTCTCGAACACGCGCAACTCGATGCTTCCGCGGCCCGACTGGTACGGCTCGTGATAGTTGACTCCCCGATAGGCGGCCCGGATCATCATGGGTCCGGAGGCGTCGGCGGAAAAGGAGAATCGTCCCTGCGCGTCGGTCGTCGTTTTGCCGACGACTTGCATTCCTCCTTCGAGCTTCACGAGATGAACTTCGACGCCCGCCGCCGGTTTCCCCGTCGTTCCATTGGTCACGATTCCGCTCACCTGAGCGAGGGCAACGGAACTGACGCCGAGCCCGCCGAAAAGAAACACTCCGCCGATGCGCATGAAAAACCGCACGCCGGTTCCCCGTTTCGTTTTCGCCGGATGGTTGTTCGGAAACATCGCTTCATCCCTCCCTCAAGGACGGGAAGCATCGGCGCGACGTTCGGCCGAGCCGACCCCGATGCCGCTTTCGGCCTGAGCTTTCTCCAGCTCGGCAAAGAGGGCCGCGGCCTCCGCTTCGAGCGCCTGTCGCGTGCGCAGGTAGTCGGCTTCGGAGAGCTTCCCCGCCCTGTACTCGAAGTGCAGGTCTCTCACGTTCTCCAAGATTTGGTCGCGCTTCTCCCGCAAAATGGCGATTCGATCGCGCGCCTGGCCAAGGTCCACGATCTCCTCAAAGAAGATGTAGATGACCGTGATGGCGGCCAGAAGTCCACAGAGGATAATGCCGATGAGCGTCATCAGCTTTCGATCTCCTCATCGAGTTCCCGGCGGATGCGCTCGCGCCAGGCCGGATCGAGAGCCACCGGCGAGGCCGGTTCAGCCACGAGCCGCTGATGCCACCAGCGCCGGAGAACGAATGCGATCACCACCGCGCCGACGAGCAAAGCGAAGAAGGGCGTCACCCAGGCCGTGACGTTAAACCCCTGAGCGGGCGGAGCGGCCAGAATTTTCGTGCCGTATTCCTGGATCATCACCTGAACGGCCATGTCATCGCTGTCGTACTTTGCTGCCGCCTGACGAAGCTTGGCCTTCGCCGCTTCCGAAAACGAGCAGTTGAGGTGGTTGCACTCGACGAGAATTTGATTGCACCCGCAGAGACAGAGCATCCTCTTGCCCATGCGCATCACCCGCTCATCGAGCGACGTTTGCGCGAGCACCGCGGCAGTACCGATCAGGAAGACCAAAAGCCCCAGCGTCCCTCCCCGCCGGATCATTCGAAGAGAGGCATTGAGCGGCGATGGGAAATTTCTTCCGGCCTTCCCGTTCCATTTAATCGGCCGAGGCATAAGCGACCTCCTTCTCTTTCGTCGGCGCCGATTCCGCCGCCGGGACGACGACGCGCTTGGGCAGGCGACTGGGAACGAGGGCGATGAAGATGCCGATCATCACCAGCCCGCCTCCCACCCATAACCAGCGCACGAGCGGATTGAGATAGACGTGAATGATCGGCGAGCGCGTCTCCTGATTGTCACCGGCATAGTAGACGTACAGGTCCTCGCGCCAGGTTGAATGAATCGTCACTTTCGTCAGCGGTTGCTCGCTCGCCTTATAAAAGCGCCGTTCCGGACGGAGCGTCGTCACCGCTTTGCCGTCCCGACTCACATCGAGCACGAGCCTCTCAGCGAAATAATTGGGATTATCCTCACTCGTCTGGCTTCGCAACGTCAACCGGTAGCGACCGATCTCCATCGAGGAGCCGGGCGTCATCTCGCTCTCCCGCTCCTGATTGAACGCCGCTCCGGTGATCCCGATGAACATGACGACGATGCCGAAGTGGATGATGTACCCCCCATAGCGTCGAGTGTTCCTGAGCGTCAGATGAACGAGCGCCTGGATGATATTCCGCCCCGATTGCGAGCGGATGACGCGCGCGCCCCGCCAGAATTCCGCCACGATCGTCGCGATGACAAACGCACTCAGCATGAACGACACGAGGGCATAGGGATGGCGCATTCCCGCGAGAATCAAGCTCACTCCCGTCACCACGGCGATGATGGTCGGATAGGTGAAATTTCGCTTCAGGCTCTCCCACGAGGTGCGCCGCCACGCGAGCAGCGGACCCACCCCCGTCAGCAGCAGCAGGAAGAGGAAGATCGGAATGTTCACCCGATTGAAAAAGGGGGCGCCCACGCTGACCTTACTTCCGGTCACCGCTTCGGAGATGATGGGGAAGAGCGTTCCCCACAAGACGGCAAAGCAAGCGGCGAGCAAGACGAGATTGTTGAAGAGGAAGGACGCTTCTCTCGACAATAAGGCTTCCAGTCGGTTCTCGCTCTTCAGATAATCCCTGCGCTCCCAGTAAAAGTAGAGGCACACGCCCAGCACGATCACCAGAAATCCGACGAACCAGTTGCCAATCGGGGACTGGGCGAAGGCATGAACCGAACTGACCACACCGCTTCGCGTCATGAATGTGCCGAAGATGCAGAGCATGAAGGTGATGAAGACGAGCCACACGTTCCAGACCTTGAGCATCCCCTTGCGCTCCTGCATCATGACCGAGTGCAGGAAAGCCGTTCCCGTCAACCAGGGCATGAAGGAGGCATTTTCCACCGGGTCCCATCCCCAGTAGCCTCCCCAGCCGAGCACGGTGTAGGCCCAGTGCGAGCCGAGCAAAATGCCCAGCGTCAAAAATCCCCAAGTCAGCATCGTCCAGCGTCGGGTGACGTGGATCCATTTCTCGCCGGGCGACCGGCTGATGAGTGCGGCCAGGGCAAAAGCAAACGGCACGCTGAAGCCCACATACCCCAGATAGAGCATCGGAGGATGCATGGCCATCTCCGGATACTGCAGCAACGGATTGAGGCCCCGGCCATCGGCAGGGAGAAAGGGTTGCATTGCTCCAGCGGCGGTCACTTCGACCAGCCGACGAAAGGGACTCACGACAAACGCATTGAGCAAGAGGAAGAAGACCTGAATGCCCGCCAGGATCGTTCCGGCCAGCGGCCGCAACTCTCCTTCACGCCGATGCCGAACCTGCACGACGAACATGTAGCCGGCGAGAATCCAGCTCCAGAAAAGTAATGACCCCTCCTGACCCGACCACAACGCCGCCAGCTTGTAGATCGTCGGCAGATCCCGATTGCTGTGGTTGGCGACGTAGGCAATCGTGAATTGATCCGTCAAAAACAATCCCCAGAGGCAAACCATCGCCAGCGTCAGCGTCGGGAAAACGGTCACACCGGCCCGCCGGGCTGTCTCTCGCAGCACGGGATGCTGCTTCACAGACGCCAGTACACCCGCGACGAAAGCATATCCGGCGGCAACCAGAGCGAGAAATACCGCGAAGGAACCGAACAGGTCCATAGCGCCCTCATCAGATGATCATTGTATGACGGTCAATAGTACCTGCGCCCCTTCGCCGGGGTCAAGGAGACTCCGCGCCCGCATCCCGCCTCCGGTGGAATCACCGAGAGGCCCAAAGAAGCGGTTCTCCGGGTGGCCCATGTGAGCCTCCCTTGGACAGAGGAAAAAAGATGATCGGACCAAGCTTTCCCATTGAAAAGATACGGTTAATTTGCCATGCTTAGCCATGATGAAGACAGCGATGAGCCGGGAAAACGACGATGGCATATCCGCGAAAGCTCGATCTGGCTATCGAGTCGACGCGCAAACTGGCGCGGATCGGGGCCAGCGTCAACCTGGTCAATCTGCTCCGCAAGATGCGCCCGGAGGACGTCGCCGTCATCTTCGGTAATCTCACCGACGGCGAACGGCTGTTCGCCTTCCGATCCCTGCTCAAACAAGACGGAGATTTCGTCGCTCAAACCATCAGCGCCATGCCTCCTAAAGAGGGAGCGGCCCTGTTGGCGCATCTGGAACCGGTCGCCATCGCTGATCTCCTGCAAAAGCTCCCGGTGGATGACGCCACCGAACTGACCTCCAAGCTGCCTCCGGAACTGGCTGAACAGGTTCTGGAAGTGATGAATGTGGCCCGGTCGGCTGATGTCGTTGACCAGCTTCAGTTCGAGGAGAACACCGCCGGGCGCATCATGAACCCCAACGTCTTCGCCCTGCACGAGGACATGTCGGTGGGGGAAGCCATCACCACGCTCCAGCGCAAGAGCGATGAGCTGGAGATGGTCTTCTACCTCTACGTCATAGATGACCGCCATCATCTCGTCGGCGTCGTCAGCCTGCGCCAACTGCTGCTGAATCCGCCGAGCACGCCGCTGCGGAAGATCATGTCCACCGATGTCATCAGCGTGCATACGAGCACCGATCAGGAAGAGGTCGCCCGCGTCGTCTCCAAATATGATCTGCTGGCCGTTCCCGTGGTGGATGATGAAAACCGGCTCGTGGGAATCATCACCGTTGACGATGTCATTGACGTTTTGCGCGAAGAGGCGACCGAGGACATCTACGCACTGGCCGGCGTGGACACCGACGAGAAGGTGACGACGCCCTCGCTCCGTTCGATTCAACTGCGATTCCCCTGGCTCTTTGCCAATTTGCTCACGGCCATTCTGGCTGCTGGCGTCGTCTACCTGTTCCAGGATACGATCTCCAAGGTTGTCGCAGCGGCCACTCTGATGACGATTGTGGCCGGACAGGGAGGCAATGCCGCCATTCAAACGATCACGGTCATCGTTCGCGGTCTGGCTCTGGGCGAGGTTACCTGGGCCAATGCCCGCCGCGTCCTCTTCAAGGAAATCCTGGTGGGCACCGGCAATGGCCTGCTCATCGGGGGCATCATGGCGGTGGTGGCTCTGTTCTGGTTCAAGAAGCCGATGCTCGGCGTGGCCATTGGATTGGCCTTGATCATCAACCTGTTTGTCGCCGGACTGTTCGGAACGTTGATCCCGCTTTTCCTGCGCTGGCTGAAACTCGATCCGGCGCTCGCCTCCGGCGTGATCGTCACAACTTTCACCGACGTCTGCGGATTCTTCTCCTTCCTCGGTCTGGTCACGCTGCTGCTCAACTGGATGCAATAAAGCGAATCTCTCCCAGGAGCGGATGTGTTAACCTGCCCCAAGGGCCCCCCGGGCAACACGACAGTCCCCCCCATCGGGTGCACCTCGCTCACCACACGCGCTTGCTGTTGAATTGACAAACCCCTTGGACTCGGGCTCCTTAAGTGGTATACTCTCCGCCGGCGAAACGCGACGAAAGGCAAGGGTCCGACACTCCGGCGCGCATCGCCGCCACTATTCCCGGCAACCATGACGCCGGGCGATGTGAGGGAGTTATGATTCAGAGGCAGCAACTCTCAAGCTCCCCACATCCGCCCATGCGCCTGCATCACCGGGCTACTGGTGCGAGATGAAAAAATCTCAGCAAGAGAGCAACCAAGACTGCCAACAAAAAGGAGGAAGTGGCCTATGCTCCCGAGATTTCTTCTCTCATGTCTCGCACTCACGGGCGTACTCATCGCCCTCACCCTTCTATCGGGAGGGAGAGTTTCGGCTCACGCTCCGGTGGTAACCATCCTCGGGGATACAATCGCTCTGACCTCCTGTCCGGAGGAGGGGTCGGCCCCTGGACGACTCCGCGTCAGAATCGTCCACTCGCGCCTGAAGGACATCACCAACATCAGCGTTTACGTTGATGGAAGCCCCACGGCGTCCCTGAGCATCAATAATCCCTTCCCTGGAAGTAACGCCATCGCAACGACCAGGACCCTCATCGTTCCCGGTCTTACGCTGGACTCTCATTCCATCAAGGTGGAGGTCACCGCTCACGAGGAATCGGAAGGAACAACCGGTCAGGTCGAAATGACAGTCGGATGCGACGACGATGGCGATGATGTCATCAACGATGAGGATAATTGCCCGAGGGTGCGCAATCCCGATCAGGGCGACGAAGACCTGGACGGCCAGGGGAACGTCTGCGATCTCTGCCCCACGACTGCTGATCTCGAGTGCGCTAACCAAACAGCAGCGGTGAACGGTCCGCTGACGCTCATCCCGGAGACGCCCGGCCCGCTTGCCCGCCGCCAGGAGGAGAGTCCAACGGGTCTGCTCATCGCCGATTTTGCCGCCGATCAGATGGTGGTGCTCGTCAGCAAGAATGATGGGACGTTCCGTCGGCTGCGAGCCATTCCGGTCAATCCCGGCCCCGTCGCTCTGGGCCTCGGGGATTTCAACGAGGACACGAACACGGATGTCGTCGTCGTGAGCCTGACGAGCGAACTCGTCTCGCTCTTCTTCGGCGATGGGAGCGGCAGATTTACGCCCGGCCCTACTGTTGCGCTCGAAGGACGCCGTCCGCGGGCTGTGGCTCTCGGACAGTTCAATAACGACACCCATCTCGATATGGCCGTTCTGACCACCGGAACGAACGACATCGCGATCTTCCTCGGTCAGGGAGATGGCCGGATGATCCAGAGCGCCGACGTACCGCTCACGGGAACCGCTCCGAGTGCGATCACCGTCGGCTTCTTCAACAACGATGGACTGACCGACCTTGCGGTCTCCAACCTGGACTCGGACGATGTCTCGATCCTGTTTGGAAACGGACGGGGCGGCTTCAGCGAATTCTCCCGGGTTCCCGTGGGGGACGGACCGACCTCGGTGACCGTGGGAGACTTCGATGATGACGGGCGATTGGACATCGCCACGGCCAACGTCAACGCCGATTCCATCACGACCTTGCTCACGCGCACCCTGGGCAATACGACGACATTCACTCGTATTGATCGCCCGGTCGGCTCTCGTCCGATTTCCCTGGCGAGCGGAAGGTTTCTTGCCGACCAGGTGGGCGTGGCTGTGGTCAACCTCCTCTCAACAGACCTCACGTTCGTAGCCCGTCCGGGAGAAATCGCGCTCAAGGCTCCGGATCGGTTTCCTGTGGGATTGCGACCATCACAAGTGACCACGAATGATTTCGATGGCGATGGGAATCTCGACATTGTCGTCATCGGGTCTTTCCCCAACGAAATCGTGACCTTTTTGGGCACGGGCGAAGGAAAATTCAAACGCGTGCGCGGGCTGTGATCCGCCAGGGGGAGAATTCTCTCCCCCGTCTCCCCCTGACAATCGAAAATGTGCGGAAGTGATCTCGCGCCGCCCGTTGGCCCGCGGCGCTTCCGGGAGGAGTCTCCTTATCCCTCCTGCGGACTGTACCAGGAATGAGCTGAATCGCTACAATGTCTTTTGTGTCGAAGGCAGGTTTGGTGAAGTGAACGTCAGGGAGGACAAATGGTGATTGATCTTCGCAGCGATACGGTGACACGACCCACTCCGGAAATGCGGGCGGCGATGGCCCGGGCCGATGTGGGCGATGATGTCTATGGGGAAGATCCGACGGTCAACCGCTTGCAGGAGCGGGCGGCCGAGATCTTCGAGCGAGAGGCGGCGTTGTTTGTTCCTTCGGGGACGATGGGCAATCAGATTTGCCTCAAGGTGCACACCCGGCCCGGTCAGGAAGTGATCGTGGAAGAACGGAGCCACATCTACAACTATGAGATGTCGGCCATGGCCGTCATTTCCGGCCTTCTGCCGCGCGTCATCACGGCACCGGATGGAATCCCCGATTGGCCAACCATCGAAAGAGCCATCCGTCCCCCGAGCTATTTCCGTGCGGCCACCGGACTCATCTGCTTGGAAAATACCCACAATATGGCCGGAGGAACGATTCTGCCGGTCGAACGCATGGAGGAGATCTGCGCTCGCGCTCACGAGCGCGGCTTACCCGTGCATCTGGATGGGGCACGAATCTTCAATGCGGCGGTGGCGCTCGGGCGGTCGGTCGCCGAGCTGACGCGGCCGGCCGATTCCGTGATGTTCTGTCTCTCGAAGGGCCTTGGCGCCCCGGTGGGCTCGATGATCGTGGGGAGTCGAGATTTCATTGACGCCGCTCATCGTGTGAGAAAGATGCTCGGAGGGGGAATGAGGCAGGCGGGCGTGCTCGCCGCGGCCGGACTCATCGCCCTGGAGAAAATGCCGGAACGACTTCACGAAGATCACGAGAATGCCCGGTTGCTGGCCGCCGGGTTGGCCGAAATCCCCGGCATCGCCATTGATCCCGAAAAAGTTCAAACCAACATCGTCATCTTCAGCATTGCCGCCACCGGGATGACGACCGCCGAGTTCTCAGCCCGATTGAAGGAGCGCGGCGTGCTGGCCCAGGGTATCAGCCCGACCGAGATGCGCCTGGTCACACACTATGATGTCAGCCGCCAGGATTGTCTGCAGGCGCTTCAGATCATCCGGGAAGTCTTGCGATGATCGGAGCCATAAGAAGAATCGGTGGACGCGGAGCACGAAACTGCTTCGAGCGTCGCGCGGAGGAACGGCATGATCATTGCTATTGATGGGCCGGTGGGATCGGGCAAGAGTACGGTGGGTCGGCGGCTGGCCGAACGCCTCGGTTATCGCTATATGGACACGGGAGCCATGTATCGCGCCCTGGCCTGGAAAGCCCTGAAAGCGGGAATCCCTCTTGACGATGCCGAGGCGCTCACGGCCCTGGCCGAGCAATCCGAGATCACGCTGGCCGGTGATGCGACTCATCTTCGCGTTCTCATTGATGGAGAAGATGTGACCGATGACATCCGCTCGCCGGAGATCAGTCGGGCGACATCGCTCATTTCCACCATTGCCGGCGTGCGTCGAGCACTGGTGGCGCAGCAACGGCGCATCGCCGGGGAAGGAAATGTCGTCGTTGAAGGACGGGACATCGGGACCGTCGTCTTTCCCCGGGCCGATGTCAAATTCTATCTCGATGCCCGCGTCGAGGTGCGGGCGCGCCGCCGATGGGAGGAAGAACGAGCCCGGGGCCGACAGATAACACTCGACGAGGTCACTCGTCAGACCCGCGAGCGAGATCGGCGCGATGCCGAGAGGGAAGCATCACCGCTGCGCCCGGCCGATGATGCCATTCTCATTGATTCGTCCGATCTGACGGTGGACGAAGTCGTGGAGCGAATGATGGACATCATCGGCCAGCGGAGTGAGCGAAACGGAATTCAGGCTCTCCAGTCGCGGTAGGAGGATCTCGATTAAGGCGAAGAGGCGAAGGCTAACTTTCCGATCCGTTTCTCCGTGTTTGCCGAGTTTTCCCGCTCCGAAAAGAGACCGCGAAATGCCACGAAGACGGCGTCTCGCCCGGGGAAAATCTCCCGGCGAGCAGGACGAGGGCAGATGACGCTCCCGAAGGTTCCGCAGATTCAAGGAAGGGATCGGTCTCGAGGCGAGAGACGCTCGGCTCGGCTATCCTTGCTCGCGGTCGCCGGACGGTGACATACTGTTGATCTCGAGCGCGTTGGAGTCGAGGAAGAATGAGCACTTTTCGCTTCGTCACAGCCGGCGAGTCACACGGTCGGGCGCTGGTCACGATCGTCGAGGGGCTACCTGCCGGTCTGCCCGTTGACATCGCGTTTATTAACCGGCAGCTCAGCCGCCGTCAGCAAGGCTATGGACGTGGCGGCCGTCAAAAGATCGAACGAGATCGAGCCGACATTCTTTCGGGCGTGCGACATGGGAAGACGCTCGGTTCGCCGATTGCCCTGCTCATTGAGAACCGCGATTTCGTCAACTGGCAAGAGGTCATGGCCGTTGACCCGCGTGAGTTCTCCGACGAGGCGGAGGCGCGGCGGGTCATGCGTCCGCGGCCGGGACATGCCGATCTGGCCGGGGGATTGAAATTCGACACGCACGATCTGCGCGACATCCTCGAACGAGCGAGTGCCCGCGAGACAGCCGCCCGCGTCGCTGCCGGCGCCCTGGCTCAACTCTTGCTCCGCGAATTCGGCATCGAAATCGCCAGTCACGTCCTGATGGTGGGCGGCGTCCCCGAACAGCCTCGCGAAGATGTCTCCTGGGAAGAGATCGTGGCCATCCCGGACGACTCTCCTCTTCGCTGCGCCGATCCGTCTCTGGAGCAACAGATGATCGCCCGCATCAAGGAGGCGATGAAAACGGGCGACACGCTGGGCGGCCTTTTTGAAGTTGTGGCTCGGGGCGTTCCGCCGGGACTGGGATCGCACACGCAGTGGGATCTCCGATTGGACGGGCGGCTGGCTCAGGCGGTGATGTCCATTCAAGCGGTCAAAGCCGTGGAAATCGGCTCCGGGGTGAGAGCGAGCGCCCGTCCGGGTTCTCAGGTTCATGATGAGATCTTTTACGATGCCCAGGCGCGGCGATTCTACCGCACGACCAATCGCGCCGGGGGACTGGAAGGCGGCATGACCAATGGAGAGATGGTGCGCGTCCGGGGCTACCTCAAACCTCTGGCGACGCTGCGCCGCCCCTTGATGAGCGTCAACGTTGCCACCAAGGAGCCTGCTCCCGCTGCCTTTGAACGATCGGATGTCACGGCCATCACAGCCGCCGGCGTCATCGGCGAGGCGATGGTGGCCATTGTCCTGGCCCAGGCGCTGCGAGAAAAATTCGGCGGCGATTCGCTCGATGAGATGAAGCGGAACTTTCACGCCTATGAGGAACAGCTTCGCCGGTATTGATCTCGCCGGGAGAGACGCAACGGCACAATGCGCGCGACGGACAAAAAGGCACGACGGATGAAACGGGCCGCCTTCGGGCGCGTCATCCGCTACTGGAAGCGGCACTGGATGCCGCTGCTCGTGGGGCTCGGCTGTATCTTCATCGGCAACGGCATCGGGTTGATGGCTCCCCGGATCGTGCGCGATGCCGTCAATGACCTGCTCGTGGCGGTGACGGCGGAGAAACTCGGACGCTATGCCGGTCTGGTCATCGGGATCGTTCTCGTTCAGGGCATCTTCCTCTTTCTTCAGCGGCGGTTGATCGTGGGCATGTCGCGGGACATCGAATACGAGATGCGCAATGAGATTTTCGCGCATCTGCTTCGGCTCGAGCCGAGCTTCTATCATCAGCAGCGGACGGGAGATTTGATGTCGCGGGCGACCAATGACCTGGCCGCCGTGCGCATGATGGTGGGACCGGCGATCATGTATGCCACGAATACCGTCGCCGTCTTCAGCATCGCCATTCCCCTGATGATTCGGGTGAACGGGCGGCTGACGGCTCTGGCTCTCGCCTCGCTTCCTCTGGTCTCCGTTGCCACGAAGCTCTTCGGTCAGCGGATTCACGATCAGTTCGAGAAGATTCAGGAGCATCTGGCACGGCTCAGCGCCAAAGCGCAGGAGAACTTTGCCGGCGTCCGCGTCATTCGGGCCTATGTTCAAGAGGATGCGGAGCGTCGCGCCTTCGACCAGCTCAATCGCGAGTATGTGAGGAAGAATCTCCGGCTCATCCGCCTGACCGGCCTGTTTTATCCCACGCTGCACGGACTCATCGGCCTGGCGGCCGTCGCCGTCCTCTGGTACGGCGGGCGACTGGCCATGCAGCAAGTGATCACCGTCGGTCAATTCGTCGAGTTCAATCTCTATCTCGTCCGCTTGATCTGGCCGGTGATCGCTCTGGGGTGGGTCGTCAATCTCTTTCAACGCGGTCTGGCGAGCCTCGGTCGGATCGCGGACATTTTAGAGCGCGAGCCGCGAATTCAGGACCTCTCGCGCGATGGCTCACGGAGTCCCTCTCTCGTCGGGCTCCGGCAGGAGAGTCTCCACGGCAGCGACGATCACCCCCGCATCCACGCCGGTCGCATCGAGTTCCGTCAGCTCACCCTTCAGCTCGATGGACACCGCCCGATTCTTCGGAACATCACGTTGACGATCGAGCCGGGCGAAACCGTCGCTCTCGTCGGGCGGACCGGCGCCGGAAAGACTGTGCTCGTGAGCCTCATCCCCCGACTCCTCGATCCGCCGCCGGGAACACTGTTCATTGACGGTCACGATGTCCGAACCATTCCGCTCGACCACCTGCGGGCCTCAATCGGCATGGTTCCTCAGGAGCCCTTTCTCTTCAGCCTGAGCATCGGCGAGAACATCGCCTTCGGCGCGGCTTCCGCGACGGCCGAAGAAATTGCTGAAGCGGCGCGACAGGCCGGTCTTGAGGAGGACATCCTCGGATTTCCTCACGGGCTTGACACGCTTGTGGGCGAGCGCGGCATCACGCTGTCGGGCGGCCAGAAGCAACGCACGGCGATTGCCCGCGCTCTCCTTCGCAATCCCAGAATCCTCATCCTCGACGATGCGCTCTCGTCGGTGGACACGCAGACGGAAGAGCGGATCCTGCATCACCTCCGGCAGGTGATGCGGGGGCGAACGTCGCTCATTATTTCCCACCGCATCTCGACTATCCGCGATGCGGACAAGATCGTCGTCCTCGATCAGGGACAGATCGTCGAGGAGGGAACCCACGACGAGCTTCTTGCGCGCGGCGGCCTTTATGCCGATCTCTACGAGAAGCAACTTCTCGAAGAAGAGCTGACGGCCAGCGAGTAAAAGGCATGCGCATTCACGTTGTTCAGACGGCGCAAAAACGCTGGACTTTTGTGGCCGAGCCCCGGTCGGCTCCGGCGTCCGGTCCGTCGGACGTGGAGCCGTCGTCCTGGCTCTGGACGAAGCTGGCCCGAAAGTACGAGCAGATTCGCGCATCGCTTGATCAGGCGTCGAGCCCCACCGGCCGCGGTCTCCGTCGCCTCCTGGCACACCTGGAAGCGCACATCTCTCTCGAAGAGACGCTACTCAAGCAGATGCGCAAAGCCCCTGCGATTGATATCCTCTATCCGGCGACGTTGAAAGAGCCGGTCGTTCGTCGGCGGTTTCTCCGGTTTCTGCGCCGGCGCATCCACTATCACACGCGCTGGCTCATGATTAACTTTTTGCTTCTGCCGCTCACGGGACTGATGATGGTTCTTCCCGGACCGAATGTCTTCTTCGGCTGGAACGCCTATCGGGTGATCTCCCATCATCTGGCCCGTCAGGGGGGATGTCGTGTCCTTCGGGGAGAGGTTCCCCTCTCGTTCATTCCTCTGTCGGAGGAGACGAGCGTGCGATCTTCGGCATCCGAACCCCTTTCCACCGTCGTGTGACGCAGGGGAGGACTCATGATCACGCTTCCCCGAATCTACGCCATCACCGATTGCCGGATCAGCGGGCTGAGTCACGCGGAACAGGTCCGACGACTCGCGGCCGGAGGAATCCGCTGGATTCAGCTCCGGGAGAAGACGGCCTCGCCGAGAGAGTTTTACCATCAAGCCCGGGAAGCTGTGGCGGTGGCTCGCGCCCTGGGCGTGACCCTGATCATCAATGATCGAGCGGATATTGCTCTGGCCGTTGGCGCCGACGGCGTTCATCTCGGACAGGATGATCTCCCGCCGGAGAAAGCCCGCGCTCTCCTCGGACCGGAAAAGATCATCGGATTCTCCACGCACTCGCTGGAGCAGGCGATGGCCGCCCAGGCGCTGCCCGTTGACTATATTGCCTTCGGGCCGATCTTCCCCACCCGGACGAAAGAGAATCCCGATCCGGTTGTGGGCGTTGAACAGCTCCGCCGGCTCCGACAAGCCGTGGAGAAACCGCTCGTCGCCATCGGAGGGATTACGCTCGAGCGGGCCCGTGACGTCCTGGCGGCGGGGGCCGATGCGCTGGCTGTGATCTCTGACCTGCTCTCACATCCCGACATCACCCAGCGAGCCCGTCAGTACATCGAGACCTGTTGCAGCGACTCCGAACC